>CAZYDX010000064.1:0-12494 GCA_964646455.1 uncultured bacterium
ATAAAAAATATATCGACATAATAGGACCAGCGGCATTCCCTATCATCGTAATAAACCCACCTAAAAACCCTACAATAATTGAGAATAGTTTATTCTCTTTTATATCCACTTTGATTACCGTCATTAGTGCACCAGATATAATTACTATGCCAAGCAGTAACTGGAAATATTCGTCTGAAATTTGATCCCCAACAAAAACGCCAGTTATAATACCAATGATAGTACTTGGTATAAGCTTAACAAGCTGCTTGATATCAGAGTGCATGTGATAATATCGAACCCCAAATATATCTGCCATGATTAATAATAACAGTAATATCCCAGTCGATGACTTGGCCCCAAATATACTTGCCAGAATAGGAACAACGACCATACCTAAACCGCCCAAACCGGTTTTTGCCATCCCTATTCCAATAGCACATAACCCCATGATTATCAGCTCATAATAACTTAGGTCAAGAGAATAAAAAAATGAAAAAATAATGAGCCTTAGATAGGGTTAACTATTTTTCAGTATGGTGAGAATATCCGTTCTGAAACCAGTCAATTTATTTTAGAAGAATCATTTTCCGGGTAGCAACAAAATCTCCATACTCAATCTTGTAAATATAAACGCCTGCGGTAACGATCTGATTTTGATTGTTAGTAGCGTCCCATCTAATGGACTTGTAGCCATTGGACTGCTTGGAACTAACTAGATTCTTTATCTCTCTACCCATCATATCAAAAATAGTAACATCAACAAAACCATCAGCCGGAACCATATAGCTAAGAGTTGTGACTGGATTAAAGGGGTTTGGGTATGCAGAAAAAACTGTGAAAGACTCAGGGATGGTCTCATTATCAATATCTAGATAATCATTAAAAACAATATAAAATAGATTTGAAACCTCTGCTGACTCATCTATTCCATCTGTTGCTTGAACACTCCAATGTATTTCATGAGGAACAGAAAATATAGGCCCATCAACCATTCCACTTAAAATATTAAAAAGATTACTATACGAAATATAGTTATTATTATTATCTAGCGTATTTGATATGCTCCACATATCAACTCCATCACAACATTGTATATATAATCTAAATTCGTAATGAATATTAATTTGGTCAGGGTCATTACTCTCTTCCCAATAAAAATGTATATTATCAATAAATACTAGACTATCATCTTGATTAACTAAGTCTGCGGTTAGCGTATCGCTCTCTAGGGGGAAGGTTAGAGAAAAATCTTCAGGAGGAGTATTTGTAATATTTGACTGCCCAGGAGTAGGTGGCATATGAGCCCAAAAGTCAGATCCGTCAGGATTACGCCCGTAAGATACATCATCTGTCTGAGGCCCAAAACCATAGCTTATTATTGGAATACCGATTTCGTTAGCTATATATATTGTCTCCCCATCACCTGACAATTTTTCATTTATTTCAGGGAAACCATTGTCATCACCTGTAAACCACAGAACAAGAAATTCGCCGGGCGCTATACTCGTATCTGGAGCAGTGGTTGTAACCAAGCCATCTGTATCGCTGAAGCCCCAGCCATTAATATTAATAGGATCTATTCCATAATTATAAAGCTCAACAAAATCTTCCGTATTGCCATCAAAAATATCACTACCGCAACAATTATCACTAGCGGACAAAAATTCATTAATCATAATCATAGGAGTTTCGATCCCGGTTGTATCTGCACCAGTTAAATCTAAAGTAAAAACAAACCCGTTATTATTATCATTGTAACCTGGATTGTCAGAACCTTCTTCACCATAAGTAGCAATACCATCAGAAGAAAAAACACTCCACCAAACAGGTACAGCTGATAGATTTTCTAAAAAATATCCGTCATTTACTTCTGAATAAAAATTGATTACAATACTAGAAAGGTAATTATTAGAAATTGATAACTCTGTATTATCTAGAGTTTGATTATAGAGAATATTAAATTCAAGACCAAGCATCCCCCCCTCTCCACCATATAATTGAAAAGTATATTGTATATTATCCCCATCAGGATCTACGCTTTCCCCCCAAGAAAAATTTGTGCTATCATTTTGATTATCTAGATTAATAATAAGTGTGTCATTATTTTCAGGATAAATAAGTGAAAATGGGCCCGGAGGAGCGTTCTCCCCTACATTAGAAAACCCTGGAGAAGGAATTAAAAAATACTCCCATGTATCAGACCCATCAGGATTCCGCCCGTAAGAGATATCATCTGTCTGAGGTCCAAAATCATAGCTGACTATTGAATTTCCATCTGCGTCTGCTATGTAGATGGTTTCACCATCTTTTGAAAGTTTTTCATTAACCTCCGGAAAACCATTGTTATCACCCGTATACCATAGAACAAGATAACCGCCGGGTGCTATACTTGTATCTGGAGCAGTGGTTGTAACCAAACCATCTGTATCACTAAAGCCCCAGCCATTAATATTAATAGGATCTGCCCCATGATTATAAAGCTCAACAAAATCTTCCGTATTTCCATCAAAAATATCAGCTCCGCAACAGGTATCATTTCCGGCTAAAAATTCATTGATAACAATTTCAGAATAAAGAATAGTAAATGAGAAAAAAGCATACACTGCAATGATAGTTTTCATTTTTTGCTATTTTTATTTAAAAATATTAATAATTGATTTAATTAAATCATTCCTAACAAGAAAACGACTTCCACAATCGGGGCACTTTGAAAGAAAAGATATATATTCTGACCATTTACTTCTTTTCCAAGAATAGGAGCAGGACAAGCATTCCATAATTTTTCCCTAAAAAATATATATGAATATAGAGTGTCTATATATTTACATCAATAATACTAAAACTGTTTTAAAAATTGTACCCCTCCATTTATAGAACACAAGAAAGAAGTAGAAAATCTACTAAACTATATTAGAGGGGCAACTTATATTGATAATAATCATTATCCCATTTTGGCTAACAATTTTTTATTAAGCAAAAAGTATAAATACTTAAAATTTTCTTATAAATAATTAATAATAACTTAATAATTAATTATAAATATGTCAAATTTATATTTTTATTAATTTAATAATAAATTTTGCTTTAATATTTTATAATTTTTTAATTATTGATTCTAAATCATAAATTCAATACTATAAAATGTCTAATTTAAAAAAAATCATATCTATTCTATTTTTTTTCTTAGCAGTTGCACTCTATGGTCAATGAGCACTCTGAGGAAATCCCTCATTGCCAGGTGGCGATTCAGACAAAGGCCTCGGAGCCTCCAAAAATGAAATCTATTTTTTGCTAGAAAATAGTACGCAGTATATTGATTGGTGGCATGAACCAGTCCCAGGTGAGAAATTTGATCATGAAGGCTCTTTGTTATCTTTTGTATTGCGACCAGGAATCAACTATGGAATAAGCGATAAATTCAATTTGTACGCTAATACAGTCATTGGTATCAGGTCAATGGACTGGTTTGGCAATAATCAATCTATCCATCATCGAGATGAGCATACAGGTGATAACTTTGATAATGCAATCGGTGGAGTACTTGGCGATTCTAAAATTATATTAAGATATCTATTGAAAAATACAGGAGCCGGAGATGGATATAGAATTATTCTAGGTTCAGGGATAATTATCCCATCAAAAAATACGCTCACGATTGATCCTTTTTTGAAAACAAAGAAGGATGAATATTTCCCACATCGACATTTTAGCTTAAGCGATGGAACATATAACTCTATTTCTGATGTCCAAATTTTTTATAAGAGGTCATCTAATCCAGTATTTTTCGGGGGAAGTCTATCTTTTAATAAGCCATTTAAACATAACAAATATTCCTATTTGCCTCCTACAAGTGTCAAATTAATATTATCTGCAATCTATAAGAGATTTGACAGCATTGACAGCTCAATAGACCTCAGTATTGGAGTACAATCTTTATCTAAGGCTTATTGGAACAATATACCATCACCAAATTCTGATGCTCTTGTTATAACGCCTTCATTTAGTTATTTATTTAATCTAAAAAAAGGAGCAATTAGTATTGGGATACAAAAACCTATTTTTATTTCAGGTTCATTTGCAGGAAATGAAGGAGATATAGATCAGACCACAGAAGTCTGGCAGCTAGTACTATCGTATCGTTCTACGCCATTAAAATAAGATTCTGCATTAATTAAACCAAACACCCAAACCTTTTTCACGTAGCTTATTGCCTAAATATTGTTCTAAGTTTTCGGCATCTTCACGTTGTGGAATTGGATTATATTTTTCATAAAGATCAGGCCTAAGTTTAATTCCATAATACTTTGCATATTTATTTGACTTATATCCTTCTTTGTGTTGTTCAAATCTAACCTCAGGTTTTTTTGATGATTGGCCTACATAAACGCAGCCATTCCCTTTAATGTATTTTGGGTTCTTTGATCGGAACTTTCTGAGATCAGCAACTTCGGGTTCTAGTTCTATGACATAAACATAATATTTCAACGTTTGGACTCCTTAAAACACTATATAATTAATAATAAAAATAAGAAATGTTTAGTAATATTTATTAACGATTTACTCAAAGTAAAATATAGATAATTATATGGGTGCCAATTCACTTCCTAGAAAAGTAGTTAAAAAATTATTAATCCCATTTCCACCTTTAAGAGAATACCTCCAAACAATCGCGATGGCGAAAGATATCTATACTGATGAATGGGCTACAAAAAATGAACCAGAAATTTTCTAGATAAAATCAATCATAAAACATGGTGATGTAGCAATTGATGTCGGAGCAAATTATGGTCTATATACATATAATCTGTCAAAGGCTGTTGGAGATAATGGATTTGTCTACGCATTTGAACCCATACCGTATACTTTTAGAACACTAAAAAGAACAACAAAGTTATTTCGATTAAAAATCGTACAGCTTATAAACAAAGGTTGTTCTAATAATAAAGGGAAAATAAAATTTTCAATACCATTACAAAAAAATGGTGCAATTAGTGCTCGACTAGCATTTATTGATATGAATGAAAAAAGCAGAAGCGCTAGATTAAATAAGGGTGAACATTCTGATATTGTCACAATAGAATCAGAAATAATAATTGATGATTTAAATTATAAAAATGTGTCTTTTATGAAAATTGATGTAGAAGGAGCAGAATTATTTGTTTTGAAAGGCGCTATAAATACAATAATAAATTCAAGACCAATAATAATGATTGAGATTGAAGATAGATGGATTGAGAATTATGATATAAAACGAAAAGATATAAGTATTTTTTTATAGACTTATCCTATGAACCACATTATTTCTCTAATGGAAAATTAGTTAAATATGATATCAATCTTACAAAAACTAATAATTTTATTTTTTTACCATTATAAATAAAAACCCCCAATGTGAATCAAGGGTTTATGAGGAGTGGGCGTTGAGAGATTCGAACTCCCGACATCTGCTTTGTAAGGGCAACGCTCGGTCTTTCTAGCTCTCTATATTGTTACACTTAGTAATCGTTATAATTAAAGTAGCCTCCTAACCACTTTTGACCCATTATATGACCTTTAATAGATTGGTAAAATATGAGTCTTCAGTAGGTGGTACTAACCTCAAAGCAATACGCTCTCTTAATGAGGGGAAATCATCTTGCAATCTTCTAAGATTACATTTAGCATACTTCTCTGTCATCACTACTGATGCATTACCAATCTTTTGAGATACAATCTTGGTGTCTAGTATTAATTCGAATCCTTATTTAATCTAACTAGCTTGGATGATTGGACTTCTTGCATAAGTATTTCTTTCCTTAATTTTTCAGCCTTGGCTTCTTTTTCTTTTTGCATTTCATCAATGATTTTTTGAATGTGTTTAATTGCATTATTTGCTTTTAAAATATTTTGGTCTCCATATTCAACTTTTGCTAGTATACCAATAGCTTCTTTGTAACTACTCTGCTTTTTTAATACTAACCCTTGCTTTAATAATTCTTCAGAATGTTTATTTTTTTCTTTTTTGATTTGTTGCTCAGCGCTAGAGATTAAAGATGCTATTCCCCTTTGATTCATTTTTATTTTTTTTGAAGAAATTATTAATGCGTCTTCTTTACTTTTTGTTGATAGACCTTTGCCTTTTAAATTTATAGTGCTAAAAGATTTTCCAGTAGCTTTTGAATTCAGCGATAGACTAAGCTCAGATGTAATTAAAAATTGTGTTCCACTTTTCCCGGTAATTTCCTTTGAATTTTTTTCATACACTCTGCCTTTAATTATTAGGCTAGCATTCTCTGAAACTTCATTCCCAAGTTTGGTTAAATATTTTGTTAATTTTTTTTCTAAATGATCAAATCTTTTTAAACCATTTTCATCAAATATTTCTATATCAAAAGATACAGAAGGTCTCTTTTGCAGATTGTAAGAAATTTGTGTTTTTATTTGAGCTTTTTTAACCCTTGCCGGACTAATTAGTCCTTTTGGGCTTAAAATAGCTTCAATTTTTGCACCATTAATATCTTCGTAAGCATATACAAAAAATTCGTATTCTCCATTTAAATCTGTCGTCCCTCTAGTAGCTAAAGTACCATCACTATATTTAATTACTATTTCTGCACCTAATATAGGGGTTTTATATTTTCGACTGATGAGCCTGATAGTTATTGGTTCTGGTAACAACATTCCATTTATACCTGTTTGGTTATTACCTGACAAGACGTCGATTTTAAGATCGTCAATTAAATTATCAACTTCTTTTTCGATAGTGGCAATATTTAAGTTTGGATCATCAAAATATCTATTGCTTGCTAGAGAATTATAGAATGTTTTTTTTTCATTTAGTTTGGATATTAGTTTTTTAACTATTTTATAATCTTCAAAACTTTTAGAGATATTTCCTTTTCTAGAAAATTTTCGTGCATTGGATAAAAATGTATTGATTGATAGACTAATATCAGCCAATTCATAATTTATATTTCTTAAATATTTTTCTTTATTTAAAACGGCAAAAACGTATACAGTTTCTTTAACCTTCTCGTTTTTGATAATCTCTAACGCTGGCAAAGATTGATTTACTTGAGTGGTAATATCCTCACTAAATGAGTCGCTAGAACTGATCTCACCATTTATTGAGTTTTCAGATACACTTGACTCTAACTTAGCCGAAATGCTGATTTGCATTTGACTAGCGATGTATACTCCAGCATTTTCCAAAGCCTGTTGATAATCCCTACCCTCGCCAATTCCTATAAAGTATTTTTGAGGCGAATAGCCACTCAACTTACCATCTAAATACCAATTTGGTATTTTTTGTCCAAAACAAAGCGGTGCTAAAATAATAAAAAGAAATATGTTAAAAAAATTGCGTTTCATACTTAATTGTGGTTGCTACCCTAAATCAAATTAGCTTCTATTCGTAATCTACTTTTAAAATGACCATCTTTCTATTAACATTTACCCTTCTTAGAACCCCAGAAGTACCTTCTTTTTTAAAATATTTTTTGATGTATCTGTAAATTTTTGATGATTTATCAAATTTATCTGCATCACACCATATTAAATAATCTAAAGTCTGAGCTGTAACAATATTTTCTTTAGATTTTTTTGCTACTTCTTCTACAGCATCCATTATTGCAAATTGCACTTCTTCAACCTCATCTTCATCAAATTCTGTAGATAAATTTATAACAAGCTTGTACTGAATTCCCGATGAAAGATCATTCTTCCAGTAGCTACTTACTCTTGAAAGTACTTTATCAATTGCATCATTCATTGCTTCTTCAACAGAGAGCAACATTTCACCTTTGCGACCCTGACTATAACCAGTCTCTGATCCCAATAGTCTAGCTGTAGTTGTTTCGTATGCTTTTAGTGTTATAGCATATTTTTTAGTGCCATAGCCTGCGTCTTCGCTAGCGCCATCAAATTCTATATAAACATCACTACCAACAGATAATGCCAATTGGTAAGCATAATCCTCTTCTCTATCTCCAAGATCTAACTGAGCTTTATTTAGTTCCTCTAAAGATGCCATTTGCTCTGGAACTAGTACATCATATTGCTTTGCTGTAAGGTAACTCTCAACTACCGTTGCAGCATGTTTGTAGAATTTGTTACTTGCAAGTAGCTCAATCGGGCTTTCTCCTTTCTTAACAGATGGTAATACCATAATAAATGGATTTCCCATTGATGATGCTAGATCGACCTGACTAATTATTACTCCTGAGTTTTCAAGATTCCTAATTATGAGATCTTTGTTGATCTTAAATCGTTTTACTATTTTGAGTCCTTCACCACCATCAATTTTAACTTTCTTCCTTAAGGTAACATCTTCATAGGTAAAATAGTTTGATATAATATCTTCACCAAAATAATTTGATTCAAGAGGCTGGAACTTCTGCTTCTCATCGTCTTTAGTTATTATTGGATCTGTCCCACCAAAAAGCAGAAAATGAATTGCTGCTCTTTTAGAATCAAGAGTCGCCTTTGAAACACCATTTTTATCAACATCTTTCTTCTTATTCCTGGATTTTTTACCTTTACCTTTGTATATACCAGTGGCCTCTATCATTACCTCTGAAGAGGAAACAACCTCAACAATCTTAGCTTGCCTAGATACTGGTAATTGAGCTGATAATAAATTTAAAAGTAAAGAACATAAAATAAGTAACTTCATATTTCTATAATCCTAATTAATTCTTAATATTTTTTAAGTGGATCTAGAAATCCAAATAAGTCAAATCCAAGTTGTCCTAATGAGTAATCTATTCCAAGTCTTATTGATAAACCACCGAGATTTATTTTTTTATTAGTTTCCCCAAAAACAGAACCACCATCTTCATTCCAATGATCAATATATTTTTCACCGTAATAATTGCTACCTTCTGAATAATCAGTTTCATTACCTTCAGAATCTAATCCTATAATTTTAGTTAAAGGAGCTGCTATACTATAATCTATGCCTATATGGAAAATAGTATTGGCATTAATCATGTACTCAAACCCTGTACTTAACTGAGCTGCAGGACCAGCGAATGATAAACTCTCCTCAGTCTCAGCAAGCACTAAAGACAATGCCTGATAGTTGTAAGATATTCCGAAAGGTATATTCATACGCCCAAACCAGACTTTTTTTGATAAGCCCATACCGATATCCCACATAATAGTGCCTACCCCATTTTCGATAGCTAGATCAGAATATTCAGCGACTGGTACACCTAATGAAAAACCAAAATCTAAAAATGTTTGTGACATATTAATTATTGGTGCAAGGTTATAGCTGAAATCCATATCGACCATAAATGCAGATTCTGCAGTCTCCTTGATAAAGTCAAATGCATGAGCTGGTTCAACATTTAATCCTGATTTCATGCCAAATCTTATCCTTGTATCGATACCAAGTCTTGGGTGCTCCATTACTACAGAACCAACATCGCCAGCATCTCCAAACAACTGGTTCGCTCTTGAAAGAGCAACTGGGTCATTTTTATTATCTGCAGATTTAGTTACTCTTAAAAAACCAATATTATCAGTTTTTTCATTGCCAGCATTATCTTCACTGTATTCTACTAAAAATAAACCATCATCTAAATGAAGCCCTTCAGATAAACCTAATTTAAAACTATAGAAGGAGTTGCTTTTTTCCATTACCTGCGCTTGCAATTTAAAATCTGATAATTCTCTAGTCTTGACATTCAAGTTTTTAGCGAAAGCAAGCATAGCTCCACCTTGAATGTAACTTTGTGGAGTGGTTTTATATGAGTTGTCTCCAAAAGAATATTCATCATATGTTTCTGTCTCGCCTGTAAGTATGTTCTTTGCTTTGAGATCAATTACATTAGATGATGAAGTTTCAGCGTTTAACACTTCATCAACACTAACAGACCCATCTGAAGAAATATTAACCTTCCACCAAATAATTCCACCTGACATATCGATTTCAAGGTCATTCTCTTCTTGCTTTGTTACAATGGAAGTGATGTAGGGCAAATAGATATATGCTGAGTTCATTAACTGACCAAGCTGCTCTGCGGTTAAACTCAATGATTTTGCTTTGGTTGCGGCAAATGATTCGAAGTCTGATTCATCTTTAAAATTTTCAGATCTCATTTTTTGAACCTCAGGATCATTTAAAATATCAATGATATCCTTTATTATAGTGGATTCCATTACTTCAGATAGTTTTTCAGAGTTTACTTCATCAAGAGAGTTTGCTTTCTCTATAAATGACCTTACTTGCGATTTTGATAATTGATTAAAATCAAATCTTGGGACTTCAATGTAAAATTTCATAAAATCGTTCAAAATTTTAACATTTACATCTGTATTTTTTGTTGCGCCGGGTTTAATCCAAACTGCATCTAAGCTGCTTACAGATTTTTTCTTATAGACCCCTTGTTGACCAAAAACAATGCTGAATAATAAAGTTAGAATTATTTTATTAAAGATACTTTTCATTGTCACTCCTAGTGTTTTAAATAGGGTTAATTACCAATAGCTGTAATACAATACAAAAAAGCGGACAGAATAGTTCTATTTAAGTGGTATTTTACATAAAATTTAATATATATTAAAGTGTGTTTTTAATTTTCAAGTAATACATAAGTAAGGATATAAAAAATGATTTTAAATAAAATATCAATAGCACTTTTAATATTATCTTTAGTTTTTTCTGGCTGTGGATCATCTAAGCCAAGCACAAATACAAATACAAATATGCCAAGTTGGTTTTTAAACCCTCCATCATCTAGCGACTTTTATTATGGAGTGGGTAGTGCAAAAAAACAAAATCCTTCTTTAGCTAAAAAAGTAGCCACAACTAGAGCAAGAACAGAAATCTCAGAGGCGGTTAAAACAGAAGTGAGTTCGTTGATTAATGATTTTATGCAAGAATCTGGCTTAGGAGAAAATGCTCAGGCAACAGAATTTAACGAATCTGTTTCTAAATCAGTTTCAAGTAATGTTCTTTCAAATAATACTATTAAAGAAGTTTTTAGTGCCGAAGATGGTACAATTTATGTTTTAGTAGAAATGTCAAAAGATGCTATTAAAGAACAATCATTGAGTGCAGCAAAAAGAGAGCAGGCGTTATTTAATGAGTTTAAAGCTGAACAGGGTTTTGAAAAATTAGAAGCTGCGCTAGAAAAATTATAAATCACACATTCTTTTAAAGGAATGTATATTTAAAAAAGTTTATTGAAATAATAAACCCCAAATTATTCGGGGTATGCCCTCTTTTTTCGTTGAGTTAATGAATTGAATTAGGTTATGTTGCCTCCAAAATATTGCCTCTAAAGTATTATTAATTTCATACAATGATTAAGAATGTTCACTTTGACATACCTATAGGAAAACAAAAAACCCCGAGGGTAGTCGAGGGTTTCTTAGGAGCAAGCGTTGAGAGATTCGAACTCCCGACATCTGTCTTATAAGGACTGTTTCGTGTCTCTATAAGTTTATATATTACAACACTTATGCATCACTAACCCTATGAATGTCCTACATGCCATTTTAGACCCTTTTTATATGACCTTTAATCGGTCATTAATATTATGGTTTCCCCATACTCAATTTAGAAGGTATGGTTCATTCATTAATAAGTATTTATTTATTTAGAAAAACTTCGGCAATTGCTCCAATTACATATCCATATAAAACAGATACAGTGGCAGCAGAAAGCCCAGGTGCAGGCATATCGGATATGCTTTCAGAGCCAGCACCCACCAATATTATACCTACAATGAATCCAAGCCAACCTGCTAAAATAAAGTTGCTTCTTAAAACTTTTCCAAACTCTTGGTCTTTCAATATGTGTGTTCTCATATAGGTAAATCCATAACCCACCCCTACCACAAATACAAGCGAGGGAAGACTTAAAAAATTTCCAACCCCTCCTGATGCTCCAGCCACAAGTACAGCAAATGCTACAGCTCCAATGCCAGAAGCTAATGATAATACAAGACCTGTAATTTTATTGTTCATGATAATTCCCTTTCCATGTTATGATTATTAAGGATATATAATACGAAATAATTAATTAAGTCGTTATTTTTATCTACATAACCCACCATCCCTATACCTACTTAGTGTTCATTTGTTCATTCGCCTTTATTTGATATGCCTATTTACAAGTCCATATCATTAAACCAATTATTTAATCTGCTAAGATTTAGGATATGTGTTGAGCCTTATATATAGGCTTATTTCACATACACACGGGTATACACACTAATAAATTTTTATATTAAATTAATTTATGCCAACACCCCAAATAAAAAACAAGACATAACTAGTACAATAAAAAATAGGATTATTATTTTAATTGATGTCTTGGCTAAAGGCTGGAATAGAAATAAAATGTTCATTCAATACCTGTCTGGATAATTCTTGTTCAGGTATTAAGATTCCGATTTGATACCTAAACCTGATTATGGCCTGGATATATGCGTTACGTACTTCCGCTAAGTTTAATTCTGCCAGGATCAATCGGTCTTGCAGGAGTAGAAGCTCCATTAAAGTGGTAATACCTTCCTTAA
>CAZYDX010000065.1:0-12008 GCA_964646455.1 uncultured bacterium
ATCCTGGTACGGGTGATGCAATATATCTCCCTGAAAGGTTTGTCCCTACGTTCAAGCCAAGCAAGATAATGAAATCTCGCGTTAATGAACTAACTAAAAAATAAAAAAAGAGGAATTTATGCCCTGTGGTAAAAAGCGCAAAAAGCGTAAAATGAATACGCACAAACGCAAAAAACGTTTGCGTGCTAATAGACATAAAAAGAAAATCGTATAATAATTTCTAGGGTATTTTTTAGTTAATTATATCAAATTCCTTACAGTTTAGAGTTTCCAATAAGGTGAAAAATACACATTATACGGTATCAGAACTCGTTTCTAAAACTAGAAGGATTTTAGAATTATCGTTCCAAAATATCTGGGTCGATGGTGAAATCTCAAACGTTCATCATCATTCTTCTGGGCATATCTATTTTACTTTAAAAGATAGTTCATCAGAGCTCAGGTGTGCCATGTTCCGGCGTGCAAATAGATCCTTACGATTTCAGTTAGAAGATGGAATGCGTATTATGGTTTATGGCTCCTTATCAATTTTTGAATCTAGAGGTCAAATTCAGTTTATTGTAGAAAAATTGGAAGTGTCAGGTGTCGGAGCATTGTATCAGGCCTATGAAACACTGAAAAATAAACTTGAAATAGAAGGGCTTTTTTCTTTTGAACATAAGAAGGATCTTAAACCAATACCAAAAACAGTTGGGGTTGTCACCTCAGGTGAAGGAGCAGCAATAAAAGATATTCTTAATGTATTGGAAAGAAGGTCTCCATTCGTGAATATTATAGTGCGTCCAGCATGTGTACAAGGAGCGGGTGCTGCTGAAGATTTATCTAGAGCTATAATGGAATTATCAAATAATAGTGATATTGAAGCAATAATCATTGGCAGAGGTGGTGGATCCATTGAGGATTTATGGGCTTTTAATGAAGAACTTTTAGCAAGAACAATTTTCAATTGTAACATACCTATTATTTCAGCTGTTGGGCATGAAACTGATTATACTATAGCAGACTTTGTAGCTGATATTAGAGCAGCAACACCTTCAGTTGCTGCAGAATTAGTTTGTTTGAGTAAAGATAAACTTTTGCAAAAAATAGAAAGCTTATATAATGAATTAATAAGTATTATTATCAGTTTTATAAATTCAAAAAATTTAAAACTAGAAAATATTAGTGCTAGTATTAGTATGATGCAGCCATTGAACAAAATTTTAATTAATAAAAAATTCCTTAGTCATTCTTATGATACAATTACAAAAATTATTAGAGAAAATCTGAATAGCAGCAATCAATATTTAATTAGCTATGAGAAGCAGCTTAATAGTTTAGGACCAAAACAAGTTTTAGAAAGGGGCTATTCAATAGCAACAGATAAGCATACAAATAAAATAATTCGATCAGCAAAGTCAATTGTGACGGGAGATTTATTTAAACTTCAAACTAGTGATGGAACTCTAGATGCAGAAAAAATATCATAAAAATTTATTTACCAGATAATAAAATGAAAAAGAACAAAGCAATAAATTCATATGAACAAATTTTTGTTGAGCTAGAAAATATTGTTGAAAAAATGGATTCTGGTGATATCTCATTAGAAAAAAGTTTAGAGCTTTTTGAAAAAGGAATGAAACTCATTAAGAATGGAAAAAAGAAATTAGATCAGGCCGAATCCAAGGTTACAACTCTTATAAATGATTCAGACAATCAAATTTCTAAAGATCAAAAAAAATGAATATTCCGAAAAATTTTGGAGTATGGGGGAATATTGAAAAAGATGCTTTCTGGGATATACTTCCAAAAATTATCGAATGGGCTCAGGACAAAAATATTAGATTGTTCATAACAGAAAAAATATTAACAGATAGCAAGGCAGCCGAATTAGATCAACCAATAATTGACTCTATAGAAAAAATTTCTGAAATGGACTTTATGTTGGTCTTAGGTGGTGATGGCACTTTTCTTAGTTGTGCTAGAGTAATAGAACATAGATCTACTCCTATACTAGGGATTCACCTAGGTGATCTAGGTTTTTTAGCCAAAGTAACACTCGAAAATATGTTTCAACGTTTGAATCAAGTTGCAAATGGAGAATATTTAATAGAAAAAAGAAGTATGGTCAAAGCTATAGTAGAAAAAAATGGTTCTTCATTGATACAATATGGTCTTAATGATTTTGTGGTTAGCAATGGTGAATCACACCGTATGCTTATAGCTGAGGTATATGTTGATGAAAATCGTGTTTCAGAATACAAAGCTGATGGATTAATTGTTGCTACTCCAACTGGATCAACTGCCTATTCACTTTCTTCAGGTGGTCCAATTATTTCACCAGACGTTGACAGCTTTGTGATTACTCCAATATCAGCACATACTCTTAATTCAAGACCATTAGTGGTTTCAGATAAGTCTCAGATTGAAATTAAGTTTTCATCATATAATCAGAATATAACGCTTATCACTGATGGGCAATTACATGAAAAAATTAATTCCGGTGATAGGGTTATTATTACAAATTCAGACTTTCAAATAGGATTAATAGATTTTAAAGATAATGATTATTTTCAAACTCTAAGAACTAAAATGGGCTGGGGAACTAGAGGAAATCCAAATTAATAAGTGTTTTTAGAAAACAAATTTTTTATAACATATCCTGCAATATTAGGATTTTCTTTAAGTCTTCTTAAGGAATAATCATACCAATCAGATCCAAAAGGAACATATACCCTAACTTTATATCCATTTTTTACTAGATCTTCTAGCCGTCCATCCATGGGTACTCCATAAAGAGCTTGGAATTCAAATTGGTCGGGATTTACTTTTTTATTTTTTATTATTTCAATTATTCTATCAATTAAATGTTGATCATGGGTGGCATAGCAAGCGTATGCTTGTTTTTGTATCATTATTTCTACTAATCTAAGAAAATTATCTCTTATTTCATTTTGGTCCTGATATGCAATTTCTGATTTTTCTTTATAGATACCTTTGCATATTCTTGCACTAAACCCTGGTGCCGCCAGTCTTTCAGCATCTTTCATGCTTCTTTTTAAATAAGCTTGGAACACAACTCCAACATTAGGATATTTCTTTTTGCAATAATCATAAATTTTAAAAGTATTATCTGTGTGTATTGAACTTTCCATATCTAGACGCAGAAAATTTGAACTTTCTTGTGCTTTATTAATTATAGTATCAAAGTTTTTTAAGGCAGTATCTAATGATAGGTCAAGTCCAAGATGAGTTGGCTTTATTGATAAATTGCAATCAAGAGATAATTGATCTATTCTATCATATAATTCACAATAGTCAGTGGTAATTAAAAAAGAAATATCCTCATCTGATACATGCTCACCAAGGATATCAACCGTGGCAGAGAATCCGCTATCATTTATATTCTTTATGTGATTCATGACTTCTTCTATTGTTTCTCCAGCGACATAAGGATTGGAAAAGAACTTAATAAACCACTTTGGTAGTAATGGTATTGAAGATGCTATTAGGTTGTTTATCATTATCTTAAAACAAATTTTTTTAGATACAAAAATTTAACTTCATAGGCCTCAATTTATGATTATTAAATATTCAATATTTAATTGCCAAGTTTAGATTGACTAAGGAAAACACAATCTTCTAAATTCAACGCTTGTATAAGAAAATTTATTAATTAAAATGTATAGAGATTTCGGAACCGTTTTTTTTGCAGTAATGCTTGGTATTGTCATGGTCGCAATACCACTAATCATTAGCTGGCTTGTTGCCCCTTCTAATAAAACAAAGGATAAACTAGATACTTACGAATGTGGTGAAGAGGCAGAAGGCTCAGCATGGCTACAGTTTAATATTAGATTTTATATCATTGCCTTGATTTTTCTCATTTTTGATGTTGAGGTTGTTTTCTTATTTCCATGGGCAGTTGTATTTAAAGAAATGGGGTTACTAGCATTAATTGAAATGGGAATATTTTTACTTATCCTTATCGCTGGGTTGGCCTATGTCTGGGCAAAGTCAGATCTCGAGTGGGTTAGAAGAAAAGTGAAATATGGTGGCGGTAGATATAAACCAATAGCAAGCTCTAAAGAGGATTAAATGGGATTATTAGAAAACAGATTTGATGATAATATTGTCGTTGAAAAATTAGATAAATTGCTAAGCTGGGCAAGGTCCACATCTCCATGGTTTTTTCAGTTTGGTACAGCGTGTTGTGCTATTGAAATGATGGCAGCCGCTGCGAGTAGGCATGATTTAATGCGTATTGGTATTATACCTCGATCGTCTCCCAGACAGGCTGACGTTATGATTGTAGCTGGAACTGTTACTATGAAAATGGCACTACGAGTAAAAAAATTATATGAGCAGATGGCTGATCCAAAATATGTCGTAGCTATGGGCTCATGTGCTACAAGCGGTGGCCCCTATTGGCAGCATGGGTATCATGTATTAAAAGGTGTTGATCTTGTTATACCTGTCGATGTATATGTTCCTGGTTGTCCTCCAAGGCCAGAAGCTTTAATTGAAGGTTTACTTAAACTGCAAGAACAAATTCTAGAAGGAAGACCCTTGACAAGGAAAATAGGTTGAGCGACGAAAAACAAAAACTAATTGATGAGGCAGTAGAAAAGGCCTTATCTGGTGATTCGGATGCTATTAACAATATTGAAGATCGTGTTACCAGAGCAAAGGCTAAGGCAGCTTTGGTAAAGGCGAAACGAGAAAAGCCTGTTGCAAACAAAGATTCATCACCTGAAGTAAAAGACGATAAATCTAGATCTGAAGAAACTTTAAACTTCAATCAGGTATTATGCCAAAGCATAGCCAAGAAATTTCCAGATGCAATCGATGGCGAGCAAAATAAAGATTGGATTCAATTGAAATCAAAAGACTGGTTCGAGATTGCTACATGGTTAAAAACTAATGAAGAACTGTTCTTTGACTCTTTACAGTGTAACACTGGTATAGACTTAGGCGATGGTGTTTTAGAGTCACGATATAATCTACATTCTATGAAACACTTACATAAAGTAGAAATTAGAATAAAAGTAAATACTGAAAGCCCAGATATTCCATCTGTGGAAAAGATTTGGAGAGTTGCAGACTGGTTTGAGCGAGAAACCTACGATATGTTTGGAATAAATTTTATTGGTCATAGGGATCTAAGACGCATCCTTCTTCCGAATGATTGGGAGGGTTGGCCATTAAGAAAAGATTATGAAGAGCAAGAAACATATCACGGTATTGTTGTTCCTAAGGTGAAAGAAGGATGGGAGTAGTCCACGGCCAAGAAATGGTCCTAAATATTGGGCCTCAGCATCCTGCAACGCATGGTGTTCTTCGATTACAAGTAAAAACTGATGGGGAAATTATATCTGAGATTACCCCCTACTTAGGTTATTTGCATCGGTGTTTTGAAAAACACTGTGAAAATGTTTCATATGAACAGGTTATACCATTTACAGACCGATGTGATTATCTAGCCTCTATGACAATGAATTTTGGTTATGTTGTTGCTATGGAGCAGCTTATGGAAATCAAAGTCAATGACAGGGTACAATATATAAGAGTAATAATGGCAGAGTTGCAACGTATTGCAAGCCATCTTCTTGCGACAGGCGTTTTCGGTTTAGATCTTGGTGCGTTTACACCTTTTCTTCATATGCTTAGAGATAGAGAGAGGATCATTGATTTATTTGAAATGACGTGCGGTGCAAGGCTGTTGTATAATTATATGTGGGTTGGCGGATTGAGTCATGATTTACCTACAGGTTTTGTTGAAGAGACTCTACGTTTTCTTGATTATTTTGAGCCAAAAATTGATGAATTTGAAAATTTATTAGGACACAATAAAATATTTGTTGAGCGTACAGCTGATATTGGAATTATGCCTGCTGAGGTAGCAATCAATTTTGGGGTTTCAGGACCAAATCTAAGGGCATCTGGTATTAAATGGGATTTAAGGAAAGATGAACCCTATTCGATTTATGACAGACTTGATTTTGATATTCCGATAGGCCAAGGTATTAAAGGTTCTGTAGGTGACTCATGGGACAGGTTTTATGTTAGGCTTCAAGAAATACGAGAGAGTGTAAAAATTGTAAGACAGGCAATAGATCAACTACCAAAAGAAGGAGATGTTCATCAGTCTATGCCTAAGAAAATTAGACCGCCAAAAGGATCAGTATATAGTAGGACGGAGTCACCTAGAGGAGATTTAGGATATTATATTGAGAGTGATGGTTCCGATACACCATACAGATTAAAAATGCGTTCTCCAGCGTTTACTGCTTTAGGTGTATTAGATGAGATTGCTGGCGGATGGTTAATGTCTGATGTGCTTGCGATTCTTGGAAGCCTTGACATAGTTCTCGGTGAGATTGATCGATGACTGTTGATTTAATTTTTGAGTTTTTAACTGGTCTATTAGGTGGCTTCATAGACTCTGACTATTTATTAATTATATCGATGTTAATACCTTGTTTAGCCATTTTTGGTTTTATTACTATCTATGCCTTAATTGTTATCTATGCAGAGCTAAAGGTCTCTTCATTTATTCAAGACAAAGTTGGTCCAATGGGTCAGGGAGTTGGACTGCATGCTGGTAAATGGGGTTTACTGCAGCCAATAGCAGATGCTTTGAAACTATTATTAAAAGAAGATATTATTCCATCTAGCGCTGATAAACCTCTTTTTATTTTAGCTCCTTTTATGATTTTTATTGGTGCTTTTATTAGCTTTATTGCTATTCCATTTGGTGAGTCAATTATTGTTACAGATTTAAATATTGGTCTTTTTTATATACTTGGCGTTGGTTCAATCGCTGTTCTCTCCTTGATATTAGCTGGTTGGGCATCAAACAATAAATGGTCACTGTATGGCGGAATGAGATCAGCCGCTCAGATTGTAAGCTATGAGATACCGGCTGGACTTTCTTTGATTGTTGTGATCATGCTTGCGGGGACATTAAATATGCAGGATATAATAAAGTATCAGGCTGGAGGTATGTTTAACTGGATTTTATTTGATAATCCTTTTATTCCGATCGCCTTTGTCGTTTACTTTATCAGTGCTCTTGCTGAAACAAATAGAACTCCATTTGATCTTCCAGAGTCTGAGTCAGAATTAGTGGCGGGTTTTGCTACAGAATATTCGGGAATGCGTTATGCTTTTTTCTTTTTGAGTGAATATGCAAATATGTTTGTTGTTAGTGCGGTTGCAGCTGCTGGTTTTCTTGGTGGTTGGCATAGTCCTGTGACTGGCTTTATGGACTCTCCTGCTTGGGGTGTATTTTGGATGATATGCAAAACCTTTTTCATGATTTTTGTTATGATATGGCTTCGTTGGACTCTCCCAAGGCTTAGAGTTGATCAGCTGATGAATATATGCTGGAAGGTTTTTCTTCCTTTATCGCTAATAAATATTTTTGGTGTTGCAATATGGACAGTAATCTTTAGCTAATAAGGTAAACTATGAAAAAATACTTTACAGATATATATGATAGTATTAATTCAATTATGGGCGGAATGGGAATCACAATCATGCACCTATTTAAAGCAAGAAATGATAATGTGACTCTCCAATATCCCGAAGAAAAATGGCCGAGGCCTGAGAGGAATATTGGTTTTGAGCATAGTAGCTATAATGTGATTCGTTCAAGGCTTCATGTTGATATGGATGATTGCATTGGTTGTCTTAAATGTGAAAGAGCTTGTCCTGTTGATTGCATCAAAATTGAAACAGAAAAAGCACCTGTAAGAGGTGAAGATTTAAAACAAATTAAGCACAAAGGTGTTACCTCTAATGGAACAAGAAAGGCATTGGTTGTTACTAGATTTGATATTGATATGTCTGAATGTTGTTACTGTAATTTGTGTACCTATCCATGTCCAGAAGAATGCATATTTATGACTGGTGGACCTAATGCTAAAAAACATCCTATTGATTACGAATTTTCCGAGCCAGATCGTAGTGATCTGATATATAGATTTGCAAAAAAAGGAGCCAAAGAGGGCTTACAAAAAATGAATTCCGAAAATGAGGTTGAGGCTTAGGTAGATGACAGAATTTGTGTTCTGGCTTGTTGCGGCTATAACAGTAATGTCTGCTGCTTTTGTTGTTTTAAATAATCAGCTTATTTATTCTGCAGTTGCTCTTTTATTTACACTATTTGGAATTGCTGGCCTTTATGTTTTTTTATGGGCTGATTTTATTGCCGGTATTCAGATCCTTGTTTATGTGGGTGGTATTCTAGTTTTAGTGATCTTTGGTATTATGTTAACAAACAAAATTAGATCAGTGCGAATATCGCATAAAAGTATCCAGCAAGGTGTTGGCGGTGTTATTGCATTTTGGTTTTTTATATTCTTATTTATTTCTCTATCAAAGGCGCCATGGGCTGTAAGTACTGCTGTTGAGCCTAGTGGAACGGTTAGAGAAATAGGTATCCTTTTACTCACTGATTTTCTACTTCCTTTTGAAATTATATCTGTTTTATTGCTTGGTGCTCTTATCGGTGCGGCTGTTTTATCAAGAGGGGAGGCATAATGCATAGTCTTGATTCTTATTTATTTATTTCTGCCATGCTTTTCTGCCTTGGGATCTTTGGAGTAATTACGAGGCGTAATGCAATTGCGGTTTTAATGGGCGTAGAACTAATACTAAATGCAGCGAATATTAATTTTGTAGCATTCTCAAAGTTTAATGGTATGAATCTAGATGGTCATATTTTTGGGTTATTGGTAATCGTTTTAGCAGCAGCAGAGGCTGCTGTTGCTTTGGCGATAATAATTAATATTTATAATAACATGAACACAATAAATGTAGATGATGCAGCGGGGCTGAAGCAATAATGAATAATATGATGATAACTTTGTCACTATTGATTCTATTTTTACCGCTGGTTTCTTTTATTATTTTAATATTTTTTGGTAAAAAATTGCCAAGGCAGGGTGATTGGATAGCTGTGGGTTCAATTGTAACTACCTTTTTCTTTGCAATATATTTATTTGTTCAGATGATTTTAACATATGAATCCGGCTTTAGCCATGGTGCTAGTTTTTCATGGATAGATTTAGATGCGTTTAAGATTGATCTCGGTATACTTGTTGATAATCTAACTATTATAATGCTTTTGATTGTTACGTTGGTCTCAAGTTGCACTCATATATTTTCTCTTGAATATATGAAAGGGGATATCCGATACAGTCGATATTATGCATATCTAGGATTATTCACTTTTTCTATGAATGGAATTGTTTTAGCTGACAACCTTATTTCTATGTATATGTCATGGGAACTTGTTGGTGTAAGCTCATATTTACTTATCGGTCACTGGTTTGAAAAAGATAGTGCTGCAGATGCTAGCAAGAAAGCATTTTTAACAAATAGGGTAGGAGATATTGGGTTTTTTATTGGTATTATGTTATTATATACTGCCATTGGATCCTTTGCATTTGGTCCGATATTTGAATCTATAGCAATTGGTGATTCGATAGCAGGCCTTACTCTAACTTTAGCTGGTATTGGTATATTTATGGGTGCAGTCGGTAAATCATCTCAATTTCCTCTTCACATATGGCTTCCTGATGCAATGGAGGGTCCTACACCTGTATCTGCTTTAATGCACGCAGCTACAATGGTTGCAGCAGGTGTATATATGTCTGTGAGACTCTTTCCGATTTTTACCCCAGATGCATTACTTGTGATTGCGTATATTGGTGGGATTACCGCTATATTGGCAGCTTTAATTGCGATTACACAAAATGATATTAAAAAGGTTCTTGCATACTCTACTGTAAGTCAATTGGGATATATGATTCTTGCTGTTGGGACTGGTGTTTACACTGCAGCTTTTTTTCATTTATTAACCCATGCTATGTTCAAGGCAAACTTATTTTATTGTAGTGGGTCTGTTATTCACTCTATGCATCATGCATTACATGAGGCTAATGACCATAAAACAGATCCTCAAGATATGAGGAACATGGGTGGTTTTAAAGAGAAAATGCCTATTACATACGTATCTATGCTAATTAGCACACTCGCGATTTCGGGGGTTCCTTTTTTCTCAGGTTTTTTATCTAAAGATGCTATACTAGCGGGTACGCTTGCTTTTGCCCAGCATCATCCTGAACATTTTTTACTACCTATATTTGGATTTGGCGCAACTGCAATAACTGCTTTTTATATGTTTCGTTTAATTTTCATGACATTTCATGGTAAGCCAAGCATGAAGGGCATATTTAATGATATACATGAGTCTCCAAAAGAAATGACAGGGCCTATTGTAATATTAGGCACACTTAGTTTCTTTATTTTTTATACGCTTCCGTATTACAATCCAATATCGGACCATGGTTGGTTTACAGATTTAATTGTTCCACAAACTTCTGCTGTCCCAGGTAGTATGACTGCAAATGAGATTGCTGAACATTCTCATCACGCTCATTTTCTTGCAATGGGCCTATCTATCGCCGTAGCGACAATTGGTATTCTATTAGCGGTTCTAATGTATTTAAAAAATGTTATATCTGCTAAAAATCTATCTAACAGATTCGGGTTTTTATATGACTGGAGTCTGAATAAATTTTATTTTGATGAGAATTATAACAGGTTTTTATATCAACCATTTCTAAGGTTTTCAGAAACAATATCATGGTTAGACTGGGAGTTTTATGATAAATATTTTATAAATGGATTTGGTCGAACCACCAATCTGTTTAGTAAGCTATCAGGAAGGGTGGATTATGAAGGTATTGACCAAGGTCTCGTTGACAGTCTAGGTAGAATGTCGGGGGCTGCTGGAGAAAATTTAAGAAAAATACAGACTGGCAGGCTGCAAAACTATTTGTTATATGTGGTTGCTGGTATTTTAATAATTATTATAGTTCAGGCATTTTAACTAAAAGAGTACAAGAGATATAGATATGGAGAATATTCTTAGTTTACTAATATGGATTCCTATTATAGGTGCAATTGTTGTCACATTTTTACCTAGAGATAAGGAAGACTTAATCAGATATACATCAGCTGGTTTTACAGGCATACAATTCATTATTGCTATTCTTTTATGGCGAAAATTTGATCCTGGTAATGGTGCAATGCAGTTTATGGAAAGGTATGAGTGGATACCTTCTTTAAATATTACTTATATACTTGGAGTAGATGGTTTAAGTCTTCCGATGGTAATTCTAACTGCAATGTTATTTTTTGTGGGCGTTTTTGTTAGTTGGAATATTAAAAAAGCTGTCAAAGGCTATTTTGCTTTATATCTATTACTAGATGCAGGTGTGGTAGGTGTTTTTCTATCTTTAGATTTTTTCCTATTTTACATATTTTGGGAGGTTATGCTATTGCCAATGTATTTCTTAATTGGTATGTGGGGAGGACCTCAGAGAGAGTACGCAGCAATCAAATTTTTTCTTTATACACTTTTTGGTTCTGTCCTGATGTTGGTAGGAATACTTGGCCTCTATTTTACTTGTGGAAAAACTTTTGACATATTACTCATAATGGACAGAGCTCCAGAGGCATTAGATGGCGCATTGTGGTGGGGTATGAGTGCGGCTAAAGTTATATGGGTATTACTTTTTATTGGATTTGCAATTAAAGTGCCAGTATTTCCATTTCATACATGGCTACCGCTTGCACATGTTGAAGCCCCAACGGCCATATCTGTTTTGCTAGCAGGTATTTTGTTAAAACTAGGAGTGTACGGCATTATAAGGATTAATTATGGAATAATGCCTCATGAGGTTTATTGGTTCGCAGGTGGTCTTGCCTTTTTAGGATTAGTTAATGTTATATGGGGGGGGCTATGTGCCTTGGCCCAGACTGACTTAAAGAAGCTAGTTGCCTACTCAAGTATTAACCATATGGGATATTCCCTTTTGGGTATGGCTGCAGTTGTTGCCGCAGGAGCAATGAATGGTGGTGATCTAAAAGCCGCCCAAGCTGGACTTAGCGGTGCAGTATTTCAGATGTTTAATCATGGTACTATATCTGCGATGCTATTTATTCTTGTTGGT
>CAZYDX010000066.1:0-11801 GCA_964646455.1 uncultured bacterium
GCTTACACCCACCAGATTTTGAGTCAGGCGCGTCTACCAATTCCGCCACCCCGGCTACTTGAAAATCAATAACTGAACTTATTTTAATTACTGTCTACTAGTCAAGCTTCGTAGTTAGCTAATTGGTATAATTAATTTTTAAGACTAAATTTTCATGTCTGTTTTTTTGGAATTGTATCTTTATAGTAATTTTAGCATGAAGGAGAAATTTATATGAGTTATACCTCTCAAATATTAATAAGTAATAAAAATGATTATCCTAATGAGCCAGCACTATCCATTAAAATCAATAGTGAATGGGAAACTTTGACCTGGTCAGAATATTATGATTTTGTGATAAGTATTTCAAAGTCCCTAATAGCATGTGGTTTAAAACCAAGTGAAAAAGGTTCAATTTATAGCTATAATCGAAAAAAATGGTTCGGTTGCTACAGTGCTTTACAAATGATTAACAGTGTATCAGTTGCAGTATACCATACATCATCTGCTCCGGAGGTTGAATGGGTAGTGGGTAATTCTAATTCAAAAATAGTTTTTGTCGGAAATAATCCTAATGATAATAATGAAAAAGAAAAGATGCCTATTCATAGACTTTTATCAGTAGTTGACAATCTAGATGAGGTAGAGACTATTGTTCTAATGGGTGCTGATGTTGATATTGTGAAAAATGAAAAAATAATTTCCTGGGATGAGTTTATTTCTAGGGGTCAATCAATTGAAGAAAAAGAAGTCCTTGATAGAATGGGAACTATTCAAGACAATGACACCTCATCATTGATTTATACTTCTGGCACTACAGGCAATCCGAAGGGAGTAGAGTTGACTCATAAAAATTTTAAAGTTGAACTTGATTCAGTATCGGAGGTCTTGAAATTTAATCAAGGTGAAAAGTATGTTTCATGGTTGCCTTTGGCACATGTATTTGGACAGTTGGTTGATAATCATTATTGGGTAAGAACAGCTATGCATATGTCTATTGTTGATAGTCCTTTAAATACAGTTGACTATGCGAAAGAGGTCCAGCCTCACTTATTCATAAGTGTTCCAAGAATTTATGAAAAAATATACTCCAATCTGAAAGCGGCTATTGATTCAAAAGCGATTTTGAAAATTGGACTTAAAATTCCTGGATTATCCAATGTTTTTAAGAAAAAATTAAAAGAAGCTGCAGGTTTTAGTAATAATCGCTTTTCAATTTCTGGAGCTGCTCCAATTAATCCTGATATTCTTAAACTATTTCAATCTATTGGTATACCTCTCTTTGAGGGTTACGGTATGACAGAAAATACAGCTGGAATATCAATTAATTATCATGGGAATAATAAAATCGGTTCAGTAGGAAAATGTATGCCTTTATTCGATCTAAAAATTGCAGATGATGGTGAGGTTTTAATTAAGGGTGATAATGTAATGAAGGGATACTACAAAAATTCTAAAGCTACCAATGAAACCATAATTAACGGATGGTTACATACTGGTGATGTTGGCGAAATAGATTCTGATGGCTATCTTTTTATTACAGGTAGAAAAAAAGAAATATATGTCAGCTCTAGTGGGAAGAATGTAGCTCCATTAGTTATTGAGGAAACGATGAAGTCAATTCCAATCGTTTCTCAGTGTTTTTTAGTTGGAGACGGGCGCAAATATTGTTCGGCGTTAATTACGCTGGATATGGGAGTGATCTTAAGAGATAAGATTGGTATCGATTCAAATGATATTCCTAAAGATCCTACAGAACAAATTCAAATGATTATTGATAATGGCAATAAACTATCTGACTATACAGAAAGTAAAGAACTATATGATGAAATATCTGCTGAAATACATAGGCTTAATCTAAATTTTTCAAATCCAGAGCAGATTAAGAAATTTTCAATTCTACCAAGAGATTTATCAATAGATGATGGAGAATTAACACCAACATTGAAAATAAGAAGAAAACAGATTAATGAAAATTGGGAAGATATTATTGATGGTATGTACTCTGACTGATATTAAATGGTAGATAAAGTTGTTTTTTTAGGGTGTGGTTCATGGGGTGCAGCGCTCGGTAAATTATTAGCTGAAAAAGGAGTTCAGGTCAATTTCTGGCATCGTAATGCTAAAGTTATTAATGAAATGACTACATCAAGAAGTCATTATCTTCTTCCTTCAGTTAAATTTCCTAATACTGTTCTTTTCTTTTCCAACTTAGATGAGGCTATTAAGGATATAGATACATTTGTAATCGCTGTCCCATCTCAACATGTTCGTGAAGTCATTTCAATGGTCCAAAATGAAATCAAAAAATCAACTTGCATTATAAATATTGCTAAAGGAATTGAAAATCATACTTTGATGACAATGAGTGAGGTTATTAATGATGTGCTTGGTAATAAAAATAATATTGTTACTTTATCTGGCCCAAGCCATGCTGAAGAAGTAATAGATAGTAAACCAACAGCTATTGTTTCAGCATCAGATAATATTGCTTTAGCTAAAAGTGTTCAAAATATATTTTCAACAAATAAATTTAGAGTATATACTAACACAGATATCAAAGGTGTTGAGATTGGAGGTTCCACAAAGAACGTTATTGCTATAGCTGCTGGGTTTTGTGATGGAGTTGGATATGGAGATAATACGAAATCTGCGCTTATAACAAGAGGTATTAATGAAATATCAAAATTTGGAATGGCTCTTGGAGCTAATGCTGAAACATTTTTTGGTCTAACTGGCATTGGTGACCTCATCGTTACCTGCGACAGTATGCACAGTAGAAATAGAAGATTAGGTGAATTAATTGGTAAAGGAAAAAGTTTATCTAATATATTATCCCAAAGCCATATGGTTGCAGAAGGTGTTAAAACTGCTCATTCAATTTATAATTTGAGATCAAAGCTAGATATTGAAATGCCCATTTGTGATGCTGTCTACCGTGTTCTATATGAAAATGCTAACCCAATTAAAGAAGTTGATGCTTTAATGACAAGAAATTTGAAGCCTGAATAAATAAATGAGTATGCTTTATTTTTAATTTGTTTCTTGTTTTTATATAGTATTTCAATTAAATAATAAAAAGATTATATTTAGCGGCTTTATCGACGAGAATTAACCTGTATACCCTCGTAGTTCAATGGATAGAACAAGTGCCTCCTAAGCATTAGATGCAGGTTCGATTCCTGCCGAGGGTACAAATAAAGGAATAGAAAAATCATGCTTAAACCTCACAGAAAGATTACACGGAAAGAAATAAAAAGAGACCCTTTTCTTGAAACAGTAGACAAATTAGAATATAATTTTGAACAAAATAAAAAGACCTATATGAATATTGCTTTAGCTATAATAGTTGGAGTATTTATTATAAATTTCTTACTAAATAAACAGGCTCAAAAAGAATTTGATTCAAACTCGGCATTGGGAATTGCACTAGTAGCTTATGATAATGCAGATTATGAAAATGCAAGATTTCAGTTTGAAACTATAGTTTCAGATTTTTCAGGCACAAATAGTGCAAATATTGCAAATTATTATTTAGGTAAAATTGCCTATAATAATAGTGATTTTAATAAGTCAGAATCATTTTTAAATAAATTTCTTAATGATAATGAAATAGATATTTTAATTCCTGGCGCTATTAAGATGCTTTCAGATATTGAATTAAATAATAATAAACCTAAAGATGCAATTAGTATGCTAGATAGAGGTATTAGATTAAAATTAAGCACCAATATTATAAGTGAATTCAAATTGTCTAAAGTTTTAGTTCTTATGAGCTTGGGTGATGATAAATCAGCCCAAAAAATTCTTAGTGATATTTTATCAGACAAGAATCTATCTGCAAATATAAAAGGTAGATGTGAAGAGTTGGTTGGTATGATGTAGGTTTATTTATTTGTTCTATTGTAATAATAGAACAAATTTTATAATTTTAACAGTATGAAAAGTGGGTTGAAAGGCCCACTTTTGTTTTATAAGATATGGAAAAATTGAGAAAAATTATCAAAACACATATCCCGAAGGATATTGAATTGCTATCATTAAAAATAGATTCAAAGTCTAGTTTTATAAAATTGACTATTGATTCTATTACAGAAATACCGATAGATAGAACTGCTGTACTTGCCCGAGAAATTAAAAATGATGAAAATATAATTTCCAATTTCCCTGATGGGGTAAAACTCGAGGTTGGTACTCCAGGAATTGGATCAAATCTTGAAAAGGATTTTCAATATAAAAAGAATATTGGTAGAAAAATTCAATTAGAATATCAATTTAATAATAATACCATCTCAGATACATTTACGCTGTGTGATGCTACCGAAACCGGTATCATAGTAAATGATGGTAATACTAAATATAATATTGATTATGATAATATTATATGGGCTAGAATTAAAATATCATTTGATTAGTTATTAGGAGGAGTTTTGGTTAATAGAGAATTAATAGAAGTATTTTCAGAGATAGCAAGAGAGAAAAATGTGGAGCGATCTGAGTTAGCTACAATCTTGGAAGAATTGTTTCTATATATAATTGAAAGAGAATATGGTGATTCTTCCAACTGTAGTTGTATAGTAAATCTAGATAAGGGAGAAATTGAAATATATGCAGAAAAGACCATCGTTGAGGAGATAGATGATTATAAAGTTGAAATTACTCTAGATGAGGCAAAGGAAAAAGAGCCTGATGAGGCAGAAGGGCTTGCTGTAGGAGATATATTTGTTGAGGTGATTGATTTAACAGTATTCGGGCGTAGGATTATTAATACTGCCAAACATTTTTTTGCACAAAAATTAAGAGATGTTGAAAGAAATTATATTTATGAAGATTATGCTAATAGGATTGGGGAAATAGTAATAGGTGCAGTTCATCAAGTTCAAAGAGATAATGTTTTTATAAATATTGATCAAGCTGAATTGAGGCTTCCAAAAAGTGAGCAAATTCATACTGAGCGCTATAGGAGAGGTGATACTGTTAGAAGCGTAATAAAATCAGTTGAAATCACAACAAAGGGGCCAGATATAGTTGTAAGCCGTAGTGATAACTACTTTTTAAATAAGCTATTTGAAATGGAAGTTCCTGAAATTGAAGATGGAATAATTGAGATTACATCGATTGCTAGGCAGCCAGGAGAACGGGCTAAAATAATTGTGCAATCTAATGATAGAAGGATTGACCCTGTTGGTGCATGTGTTGGAATGCGAGGGAGTAGAATCCAGGCTGTCGTTCGTGAGTTAAATAATGAAAAAATTGATATTGTAAATCATAGCGATCAGCCTGAAATTTTAATAACAAGAGCACTTTCACCTGCAAAGCCAGTGAATTTGTACATTGATGAAGAAAAAAAATATTGTATCGCTATTTTTGAAGATGAAAATCTTGACGCGGCTATTGGTCGAAATGGATTAAATATTAATTTGGCATCAAGGGTTATTGATTATAGGATTGATGCTTATGGAGTGAATCAGTATAAAAGGATGCAGGATGATCAAAACACATCCCTTATTGAAATTGATGGAATAACAGAAAAAATTGGAAAAAAACTTATAGATTCAAATATTAAAACAGTATTAGACCTGATGGAAGCTGATGAAGAGTCATTAATAGATATAAGTGGTATTTCTGAGTCAATAGTTGAATCAGTATATTCAGCTGTTCAACAATTTATAGAAAGAGAAGATATTGATGCTGAAGAAGAAGACTTTATCGATATAAGCTCAAAAGATGAAGAAGAATAATTAATTAATATGACTTTAGGATTAAAATGGCAGTAACTAGAATATTTCAAATAGCTAAAGAATTAAATATATCGCACACAGATATACTATCCTTCCTAGAAAATAAAGGTGTAGATATAAAAAGCCATATGTCTCCGGTTGATGATGATGTGCGCAACCTGATAATGTCTGAGTTTTCAAAGGATAAGAAACTTGTAGATAGATTTAGAAAGGAGCAAGTTAGAAAAGAAATTCATGATACGAGACTAAAAGAAAAACAAGAGTCTCAAAAAAAACTCCAGCTGTTAAGCTTACAAGAACAAAGAAAGATTGAAAAAACAGAAAAAATTAAAAATGAAAAAGAAAAGAATGATTTAGATAAAAATATAATAGAAGCGCCTATTGCAGATAGACACCAGAAAAGAGATGGTAATAGTAGTAAAAGTGCTAAAGCGATAAAGAAAAAATATAGTGCACCAAAAAAGCAAAAGCTTAGAAAGATCAACTTGTCAAATATCCAATCTGAGATTGGTCAGGCAGCTCCAAATAAACAAAGTAAAAACGCTAAAAGTGAAAAAGTTGCAGGATCAAAGAATGTTGAAACTAAAGTAAAAGCTACCTTAGCAGCTATTAGTGCAAAGAAAAAGAAAAAAACATACAAAAAATCAAAGCCAAAAGATGGTATTGATGAAAAAGAAAAAGAATTAATCAGAAATATTAAAATTCCAGAGTTTTCTAGCGTAGATGAACTATCAAAAATTTTCGAAGTGTCATCAAGCGATATAATAGCATTCTGTTTAGAACTTGGTACCCTAGCAACAATAAATCAACGACTTGATTGGGATGTGATTGAGCTCGTTGCGAATCATTTTGAATTTAGCGCCGAGAAGATTGTTGATATTTCTGAAGATATTTTCACTTTTGAAGAAACTGAAGAAGATAAAAAGAAAGCTATCTCAAGATCTCCAGTTGTTACTGTGATGGGACACGTTGACCATGGAAAAACAAGTTTACTTGATTACATCAGAAGTGCAAAAGTAGCTGCGGCTGAATCTGGTGGTATAACTCAACATATAGGTGCATATAAAGTTGATGTTAAAGATAATAAAACTATTACTTTTTTAGATACACCTGGACATGAGGCTTTTACAGCAATGAGAGCAAGAGGTGCTCAAGTAACTGACATAGTTATTTTAATTGTTGCTGCTGATGATTCAGTCATGCCCCAAACCAAAGAAGCAATTAGCCACGCAAAGGCTGCTGGGGTTCCAATTGTTGTTGCAATAAATAAAATCGACAAACCTGGTGCTAACCCAGATAAAGTAAGAAGAGAATTGTCAGATAATGATGTATTGGTTGAGAGTTGGGGTGGTAAAGTTCAGGCTGTTGAAATAAGCGCATTAAATGGTGATGGTGTTGATAGCTTATTAGATAGTGTGATTTTAGAAACAGAGATGCTAGCTCTTAAAGCAAATAAAGATTGTTTGGCAATGGGAACTGTAATTGATTCTAAATTGGATAAGGGCCTTGGACCAATAGGTACTGTCTTAATACAAAAAGGTACAATAAAAATTGGTGATCCATTTATTTGTAATGATTATTCTGGAAAAGTAAGAAGTATTTTGAATGAAGCAGGTAAACGTTTAAAAATTGCTGAACCTTCAGATGCGGTTCAATTACAAGGCTTTGAATCAGTGCCAAAAGCTGGTGATTTATTGGCTGTTATTGAAAATGAAAGGGATCTTAAAAAGATTTCTAGTGAAAGGCAAAAGACTAGAAGAGAAATTGAGCAGAAAAGAATCTCATTCTCTCTTAATGAAATGTCTGCGCTGATTAAGGAAGGTTCAATAAAAACATTGCCAATTATAATTAAAGGTGACGTAGACGGATCGATAGATGCTCTATCTGAAAATTTAATTAAATTGAATAATGAGGAAGTTGAACTAAAAGTAATACACAAAGCAGTAGGCATGGTGACCGAATCAGATGTGCTGCTAGCCGAAGCATCTAATGCCATTATTGTTGGTTTCAGTGTTCAGGTATCTTCAAATGCAAAATTACAAGCTAGTCAGGCGGGCGTTGACATACGTATTTATAATGTTATTTATAACGTTGTAGATGAAATTAAATTAGCTCTTGAAGGCTTACTAGAACCTGATAAGGTTGAGCGGTTACTTGGTAAAGCTGTTGTACAACAGCAATTTAAAATACCTAATCTTGGGTTCATTGCTGGTTCAAAAGTGACGGAAGGTATCATTCAAAGGAATGCAAATGCGAGACTATTTAGAGATGATGAATTATTTATTGAGGGGAAAATTGAATCTTTAAAAAGATTTAAAGATGATGCGAAAGAAGTTAAAGAAGGTCTAGAATGTGGTATTGGTATAGAAGGAGCAAAAAAATATAAAGAAGGTGATTTGATTGAGGTATATGAGATTGAGGAAATAAAAAGAACATTGGATTAAGTTTTAGTTTGAATCATAATAGACCATACGATCGAATTGAAAGAGTTAACAGCCAAATACTTGATATTTTAAGCAATATCCTTCATAAAAATGTTGACTTGAATTATTTAGGTTTTGTCACTTTTACTAAGGTAGATGTATCCAGAGATTTAAGAAAAGCTAAAGTATTTTACAGCGTAATCAACCAGTCTATGTCAACTGAATTATTAGATATAGAGATTAACAAGCATAGAAAATCTTTTAAAAAATATATGAGTCCTGAATTAACAATGAAACACACTCCCGATTTGAAATTTTTTTTTGATGATACATACGAGTATACTGAATATGTTTCTAAGCTAATAAATAAATTAAATATTAGTGATAATTAACATCGATAAGCCAATTGGTTGGTCCTCTTTTGATGTTGTAAAAAAAATAAAATCTATTACAAAGCATAAGAAGGTAGGACATAGTGGAACACTAGACCCCTTTGCATCTGGAGTTTTAATTATTGGCACTGAGGATGATACAAAGAAATTAACCAGTATTACTAATTCTGATAAGACTTATGAAGCAAAACTAGAGTTGGGTAAAACAACAAAGACGCTAGATACTGAGGGTGAAATTATATGCGAAATGGAAGTCCCAGAAATTAAATCAGATTTAATTATTTCTATATTGAATAGCTTTTTAGGAAAACAAAAACAAGTTCCACCTATGTTTTCTGCTAAAAAACATAAAGGTACTAGGTTGTATAAGTTGGCTAGAAAGAATATTGAAGTTGAAAGAAAAGAGGTTGATATAATAGTTAATAATTTAGAGTTATTAGATTATAATGAGTCTAGTATAGAATTTCGTGTTGTATGTTCAAAAGGAACCTACATTAGAGTTCTGGGCAAAGATATTGCAGAAAAATTAGGTACAGTTGGTTACTTATCAAGTCTAAAACGGACCAAAATTGGTAGTTACTTGATTGATGAATCATTATCTATAGAATCATTTCAGAGTCAATGGAAATCCACAGAAATTTAGATAATTTCACACCATTAACTAAAAGTGTTATAACGATTGGGTCTTATGATGGTATACATAGGGGGCATTTCAATATCATTAATAGGCTCCAATCGATTGCTCACTCTACACAGACAAAATCTGTTGTTATTACTTTTGATCCTCATCCGAGGTATGTAATTAAAAGTGAGAATGAAAAAATCAAATTACTTATGAGTTTGGAAAGGAAAATAGAGATCTTTAAAAAATTAGAGATTGATATATTGATTATTTTAGAATTCAATGAAGATTTTATGAAAATAGAAGCTAACGATTTTATGGAAAATATTTTGATAAAATATTTTCATCCAAAATATATTGTAGCAGGAAGTAATCATTCTTTTGGCTTTAATAGAGGTGGTGATAGTCAATTTTTAAAGAAGTTTTGTAATGAGAATAAAATAGGATTAGAGATTCTAGATCCAATCAATGATGGTAAAACTACTATATCTAGTACTAATATAAGGAAGCTAATTGAAAATGGTTATGTAAGAAGGGCTAATTATGAACTTGGTTCAATATATGGCTTTAGTGCAAAAGTCATACATGGTTCAGGGAGGGGTAAGGGAATGAGGTTTCCAACTGCTAATTTAAAACCACTTGAAAAAAAACAACTTTTGCCAAGAAATGGCGTTTATTTTACTATGTGTATTATTAATGGACTTAATCATTATGGAATGTGTAATTTTGGGACTAGACCAACCTTTGAAGAAGACGACTTAGTATTAGAAGTTCATCTTTTTGATGATTATTCAGACAATCTGTATGGTCACACTGTTTGGATTGAATTTCTAGAGAGAATTAGAAGTGAAAAGAAATTTTCGTCTATTAAAGAATTAACAAAACAATTATCTAAAGATAAAAATAAGTGCTTTGCGCTTAAAGATAAATATGAAATAGGAGGATAAATGCCTATAACAAAAGAAGATAAAGAAAAGATTATTAAAAAATTTGGGAAAGATAAAAAAGACACTGGCTCTACTGAGGTGCAGGTGGCAATACTTTCCCATAGAATCTCAGAATTAACAGAACACGTAAAAACACATAAAAAAGATAAACACACTAGACGAGGTCTAGTGCAATTGGTATCACAGAGAAAGAAATTATTAAAATATTTAGTTCGTAGTGACTCGGATTCATATCTGAAGCTAATTAAAGAATTATCTATACGTGGATAATAATAGGAATAGAAAGAAGAAATAAAATAATATGATAAATGTAGAAAAAGAAATAGCAGGAAAAACGCTTACTATAGAAACAGGTAAGATTGCAAGACAATCAGCTGGGTCAGTTGTGTTAACTTATGGTGACACTACTCTATTGGTTGCTGTAAATGCAGCCAAAGAGGCTAGAGAGGATATTAACTTTTTTCCTCTACAAGTTGAATATAGAGAAAAACATTATGCAAGTGGTAAAATCCCGGGTGGGTTTTTTAAGAGGGAGGCTAGGCCTACTGAAGGAGAAGTTCTTACTAGTCGTTTGACTGACAGACCAATAAGGCCATTGTTCCCAAAAGGATTTAAGAATGAGACGCAGGTTATGATTACTGTGCTTCAGAGTGATGGCGAAAATATGGCTGATACTTGGGCAGGTGTTGGTGCATCTGCTGCGCTAATGGTATCTAATATTCCATGGAATGGCCCTATTGCTACGGTAAGAGTCGGTCAAATTGAAAATGAATTTGTATTAAACCCTGCCCGTATGCAGCTTGAAGATTGTAGTCTAGAGCTAGTAGTCTCCGGCAATAAAGAAACCATTGTTATGGTTGAAGGTGAGGCTGATGAAGTAAGTGAGGCTGTAGTTGTTGATGCTTTAAAATTTGCACAAAGTCACATCGTTGAAATAATCGGATTACAAGAAGAACTGGGCAAAAGTCTAACTATAGATAAGATTGAAGAACCTGTTTTAGAGTTTGATCAGAATTTGTTGGATGCGGTTAATAATGAAGTTGGCAAGCAGATTGATGATATCGTAAAAGTCGTAGATAAGCATGAGCGAGATAATAATAAAACTGCCCTAGTAAATGATGTTTTGCAATCTTTAGAGGAAGAACATCCAGAAAAAGAAAAAGAAATCAAATCAATTATAGATGATTGTTTCAAAGAGACTATGAGAGAAATGATCTTAGCAGAAGGTGTGCGTAGTGATGGTCGTGGTACAGCAGATATTAGAGACATAACGATTGATCCTGCAATCCTTAAAAGGGTTCATGGTTCTGCACTATTCACTAGGGGTGAGACCCAAGCATTGGTAGTGACTACTCTAGGCTCAAAGAGTGATGAAATGATAATTGATAGTATGGATGAAGATTATAAAAAGAATTATTATCTTCATTATAATTTTCCACCATACTGCGTGGGAGAGGTAGGCAGAATTGGGTTTACTAGTCGACGTGAAATAGGTCATGGTAATTTAGCTCAGCGTGCTATAAAACCAGCACTTCCTGATTATGATGATTTTCCATATACAATTCGTATTGTGTCAGAAATTATGGAATCAAATGGTTCTTCTTCGATGGCATCGGTATGCGGTGGATCATTATCATTAATGTGCGCTGGTGCTCCACTTAAAGGTCATGTTGCTGGTATAGCAATGGGCTTAATTA
>CAZYDX010000067.1:0-11768 GCA_964646455.1 uncultured bacterium
GCTGATTTTAAAATATCATCAAGAGTTGCATCACCATGAATACAATACATACCTAATTCTCTTATCGCTTCAACTTTTTGTTCATTCTTTTCAATTATGATAAAGGATTGACTCTGTTCCTTTAACTCGAGTGCAATAACTGCTCCCATTCTTCCATAACCACAGATAATAAAGTGGTCCTTCAATTTTTTTATTTTATTCATCATTAATATTCTCCGATAAGTATTAAAATAAATTATAATATCTCTCATACTGGAAAACAACATTCCAATGCCGGCAACTCCAAATATGATAACAACTATGGCCCATATTCGACCTAAATCTGTTAATGGATGTACTTCTGAAAATCCTACAAAAAATAATGTTATTATTGTCATGTAGAAACTATCTAACCAAGACCATTTATCTCCACCAATAATATAAAATCCAATTGACCCAATGATTATTATTGAAACAAAATATGTTATGTATAAAATTTTCTTATTTATTCGATTCATTGAATATTATTTAATAATTGTGTTTTCCATAAAATAAAAAAAGGAACTAATAGTAGCTCCTTTTTTAAAAAATGAAAACAGTTTATGAAACAATTTAAAATTAATCGTCCTCTGCCGCGGCTTTAGCTGCCTCTTCTTTCATTTTTTGTATTCCTTTAATTATACTAGGAAGAGCACGAACTTCTTTTAAATCTTTTGTTAACTGGTCCCTAGACTGTTCAAGGTCAGCCAGTTTTTGTTTGGTTCTTCTGCTATTTGTCCGGACTTCATCTGAAAGGTCTTCAAGATCATTATTAACATTTTTGAAGTTTCTTTCAGTTTCTCGTATAAAATTATCTAGTTTAAAATCTACATCATCAATGAGACTTAATAACGAATCAGTATTTTTTATTATTAAATCTGTATTATCAATTATATCCAGTTGAGCCTTTCTGAGATGTTTACCTCGTCCTATAAATCTAAGATTATACTGTCTGAGGCTATCAGAAAACTGATCTTCAACTCTATCAACCAATTTTTGGTTAACTGTTTTTATCTCATCCATCCTTTTATTTAATTTATCTGACAAATACTGAAAATACCCTGCACCTAGTAATAGTGCTATTAATAATCCAATTATAATTTTATCCGCGTTTCTCAATTTTTCATTCCTTTGTGCTTAATAAATTTATTTTAATCCTTCGAGTCTTTTTTCCCATTCACTCATTATTTCAGAGTCGAGGCTACTTGCAGCTCCCTCACCTTCTTCACTTTTTTGATCAGTTTGAATAGTTTCTTGACCTTCCATTAGGGTGTGGATTATTTCAGCTCTTTTTTCAGAATTGCCTTTAACAGCTTCTGTTAAATCTGATATTTCTTCATTAAAATCATTTATTGTTCTATCTAGTCTTGTCACTAGCTCATTAAACAGTTCTTCACCATAGGACGTATTTATTCCCTCTAGAAGATCATCTAGTTTGTCATTTAAATAGCCTAGGCGACTGTCTTGATTATTAAACTCTATACTCACAGTAGACTGCAAATTTATATCATAGATTGTATTTTTGGGAGAATATTTTTATAAAAATAATTTTTATGATTATTTAACTAATTACCTTCTGGTTTTCACCAATTTTAATCCTTTATTATCTAGCCCTTTAATAATTGGAAGGAATATCTTTTTCTGTATTCTATACGGCAACTTATCTACCGCTTTCATTTTTAAAATATCATCTGGGTTCCCTATACCAGACGTAACAATCTCATATTTCCCCATACCAACGACAACTACTAGATCATTTATATTTATCGATAAAGCTAAATATACCTTTCCAGTACTAATATTATATAGTTTGTAGTCAGTTAACAAATATCCTGATTCAGGAGCATAGTGAATAATATTATAATTTTTACCCTCAAGATAATCTTTAACTAATGGCATTACGTCTCCAATGGATCCCTCATATTTAAAATTGAGTACCATTCTTGGTGGTTCTGGGCATGATGATATCTTTATTGAAGATAAGATGACGAAATAAATTGATAACAATATCCGCACGGGTAAACTATTGTATGATGGTTCCTATTCTGTCAAGTCTTGGTAACCATGTTCTAAGATCAAGTGAAAAATATGCAAACAGCGCTTCACCTAGTATAAAACTTTCAGGAATTAACCCCCAATATCTTGAATCCAGACTGTCATCCCTATTGTCACCCATAGCCCAGTAATAATTTTCTTTGACTTTATAGCCCTCCCATTCTGTTATTGGTTTTCCATCAATTACTAAAAATTGAAAATGATAATCTCTTATATATCTAGACCATGGGGTTAAGAGTTTTCCGCTTCCGTAACCATAATAAGGTTCAAATACGTATGACTTTTCTTTTCTTCTCCATAATTCATTAGGGTCTTGGAGAGTAAATTCGTAAAAATCGTGTGTTTGAATTAGTTTTGCAGAATGCCCTTCCATTAACATGATAGGGAGTAGCTCTCTCCAGTTAGTATTTTTATCAATAGTAAAATAGTCACCCTTCTTAGGTATAATGATTGGCCCCATATTATCTCTATTTATATTTTTTTCAGAGCTCAGGTATATTTCTTTTTGTTGCATAGTCATTGGGATCTCAGGTTGTGAAAACACATAATTTTCCGGAAGTTTTGTTAGTTCATCATTTAAATACACTTGTTTGTTTTTTATTGTCAATGTATCACCTGGGCCAGCAATACATCGCTTAACATATTTGACATATTTATCACGAGGGTAATTAAATATTAATACATCTCCAATTTGAGGAACCTTAAATCTTGGAAAATGTATTGATGGTATAAAAACACCAATATCTGTGTACGGTATTCCTATCCAATTAGGAGTGCGTAAGCCATAAACAAATCTACTTCCAATGAGAAAATCTCCAGTCATAATAGTCTTCTCCATGCTCCCAGTAGGAACAATATATGCTTCTAGTAAAGTTACTTTTACGGATAAAGCAATAATCACAATAATAAATAGAGCTTTTACTTCAGATATGAATTTCCTATTTCCTGTACTTATACCAATACAAATAAATCCCAATATTCCGCAAAAAATACGAGTTATGCGTCCATAATCTTCGGGAATAAATATTATAGTTATAAAAATTATTATACCTATAAGGGCTAGAGATTTATTTTTTATTTCGTAATCAAATATTTTCATTTTTATTAAAACTAATAAAAAGCAGAAAAATGTTTTTCTTTTGAGTATTATAAAGTCAAAAGTTACTATTAATTACTGCTTAGGATTCCTTCTAAATGTTCAAACTGAGATTTTTTATTGTATAGATCCACATTTACTATATCCACCCTCCATTTTTTTTGGAAATTCATATTATTGCTTTTTATGTATTTTGATATTTTGTCTTTAATATATGGATCAAGCTCAATTAGTGAAGGTAAATTTTTTATATAGCTTTCGTCATCTAATATATTAATCAAAACAAATACTATATAGTTATTCGATATTCCAATTATATCGAAATTTATTTCACTTCCATTAGATACTACTATGTTTTCTATTTTATAATTCTTATCCAATAGGTAAAGACAAGATAATTTATTTGCCATCCATTTCATTTTATCGTTTTCTTTTATCCATCCAAATGTTGGCAGAAATTTACTAACAGGATTAAACGATAATCTATGAATTGGTGTAGCCATATTCACTTTTAAGGCTTCCATGTGATATTTTGTTCCATACCCTTTATTATTTTCAAATCCGTATTCCGAAAAGATAATGGAATAATTTTTCATGATTCTATCTCTGGTCACCTTTGCAATTATTGACGCTGCCATAATGCATTCGATTTTACTATCTCCTTTAACAATATTTTCAAAAGGAACTAATAGATTCGGTTTATCTACACCATCTATTAATATTTTATTAGGACTTAACCTTAGATTTGTAACTGCCTCTTCCATTGCCCTAATAGTTGCATTTTTAATATTGATTTTATCTATTATATCAACACCAATACATCCAATCCCAATGTCAATAGACTTTTCCATTATTTCATTATAAACGACCGATCTTTTTCTAGATGATAATTTTTTCGAGTCATTTAGACCTTCTATATTATGATTGTTAGGTAATATAACCGCTGATGCAACTACTGGACCAGCTAGCGGGCCTCTACCAACCTCATCAACACCGGCTGTCAATTTTTTTTTATTAATTATTTAATCATCCTTTAGGTATTTTTCAAAATAATATTTCTTGATTGTCCTTGTAATACGTTTTCTATAATATCGATTCCATATTTTACATCAAACTTTAGGTATAACAATGGTCAGAAAACAATCAGGATTAATCTTTTTCGCAATAATTGCTTTTTTATTATATGCTTTTGGTGTCGAGCTATTTGAAAGTGTTTGGAGTTTTCCTGAAATAAGAAAAGTTCCTCTTATGGTAATCGCACTAGTTGGGACGGGAATATTTGCCACTATCAGACTTGGTTTTCCTCAAATTAAATATTTAAAACACGGAATAAATGTTACCGCTGGTAAGTATGACAACCCTGAAGATAAGGGTGATCTAAGTCATTTTCAGGCGTTGACCACTGCCCTATCTGCAACTGTAGGTGTCGGTAATATAGCCGGTGTTGCAACAGCTTTATACTATGGCGGTCCTGGAGCTTTATTTTGGATGTGGGTTACTGCCTTTTTTGGTACAACTTTAAAATATGCTGAATGCACATTGTCCGTAAAATATAGAGAAATGAATTCCCAAGGGTTTACGTCTGGTGGTCCGATGTATACTATCGAAAATGGAATGGGAAAAAAATGGACCTGGCTTGCGATTGCTTTTGCCGGGTTTGCAATTATATGTTCTTTTGCAACTGGTAACGCTATTCAATCTTTTACGGTCTCTGATCAAATTTACTCCGAATCAATTCAACTTTTTGGTCCAGACCATTTTCTTACAATGAAACGCTCTTTCTTAGACCTTTTTCAATTTTCATTACAGCAAGTGATAAACGGAATTATTTTATCAGCAGTTGTAGGCCTAGTCATTATTGGAGGAATCAAACGTATCGGTCATGTAACTGGCTATTTAGCTCCAATTATGGCTGTTATTTATGTTTGCTCATCTGTGCTAATCCTTGTTTATCATTTTGATAAAATATTTGGTGCTTTTGGATTAATATTTAATGGAGTTTTCAATCCAACTGCAACTATTGTTGGAGCCGGTGGTGGAGCATTTTTAACCATGATTAATACAATGCTTATGGGTGTTAAACGAGGGCTATATTCAAATGAGGCTGGTCAAGGAAGTGCTGCAATAGCGCATTCAACAGCAAAAACTAAATTCCCCGTTCGCGAGGGCGCAGTAGCAATGCTTGGACCATATATTGATACAATAATTATTTGCACTCTTACCGGGCTTGTTATTATTTGCACTGGTGCATGGAAACATACTGAATATTATGCTAGTATTATGTCAACAACAATAGATGAATATAATAATGCTATTGCATCGGGTAATTTTAGAGGAATGAACCTAATTAATGGTAGCCTTCTAACATCTTTCGCGTTCAAAAATGGTTTAATGTGGTTATTTAATTATGGAGATAAGATAATTACACTATCTGTTTTATTATTCGCGACATCTACAGCTATTAGTTGGTCATTTTATGGAGATAGATCAACTGAATATCTGTTCGGTGAAAAAGCAATTATTTGGTATAGGATTACTTATATATTTTTTGTATTTGTTGGTGCAAACGCAGGAATAGAGGCCGTTTGGGCTTTTGGAGACGCAGCACTTGGGTTTATGACCTTCCCGAATCTGATTTCAATAATTTTTCTTACTGGTGCACTGAAGAAAATGACCAAAGAATATTTTAAAAATGATTATGAATCTAGATTCTAATAAGGAATATTTAGATACAGCCATTTATGCAGCAAAAAGTGCCTCTGACTTAATTATAAAGTCCTCTAGAAGAGAAATAAAAACATTTAAGGCTCAAACTGACCTTGTGACTGAAACGGACCTAGCATCTGAAAAAGTTATTTCAAATATAATTAAATCAAAGTATCCAGATCATAACATTTTAGCTGAAGAGTCTGGAATAGAAGAGAGCCATTCTTCTGAATACACTTGGGTGATTGACCCCCTAGATGGGACAACTAATTTTGTTCATAATTATCCATCTTACGCTGTCTCAATTGCATTAATTAACAATGGCGAGCCAGTAGTCGGTGTTGTAATTGAGATGCCATTAATGAATATTTACTGTGCTACAATTAACTCACCAGCGTATTGCAACAATAAAATTATACGCTGTTCTAATACAAATAAACTAATTCTATCACTATTGGTCACTGGATTTAGCTATGATCACAATGATAATTGGAATTTGAATATGAAATTTTTCAAAGAATTCACGGATATTACGCAAGGCGTAAGAAGACTTGGATCTGCAGCAATTGATTTTTGCCATACTGCTATAGGACATGTAGATGGATTCTGGGAGCTTGACCTGAATCCCTGGGACGTAGCTGCAGGGGTATTAATTGCGAAGCAAGCTGGAGCAAAAATATCAAAATTAAATGGAAATAAGTATTCAATATATGATAATGATGTACTAGTTACTAACGGACATATTCACCAAGACATGATAAATGTATTTAACGAGTTGAAATAAACTGATCTTTAAATTGTTTCTCTGTCCACAATGCATCAATGGATTTGATGCGATTGTTGATTGACCTAACCTTAATTATTTCCATAGCACGATAGCTATAGGTTGGTCCATTTTCAAATAAAACACCCTCCCACTCATAGTAAATAACAAATTTATTTTTCTTTGAAAAAATTTCTATAATCTCTAAATCAAATTCGAACCATTTTTCACCGTAGTTTTTAATATCCTTTAAAAATGAATTTGAATTTTGTTTGTATTGTTGTCTCGACAAATTAATTACAGACGTATTTAAATTATTTTTTCTTATATAGGAAATTTTTACAGAGTCTCCTTCCGAGCCATTTATTAAATTTTCAATTTGATATTTACTAGTATTATAAATTTTATTATCATTTATCTCATAAATTACATCACCTATTAATAATTTAGATTTATAATCTGAAAATGGAGAAACGCTAGCAACAGTAAGTCCCGAGTCAGTTTTTACTACCTTTATGCCCAATCCAATATACGGTATGTGGTAATAAATAAATTCATCATCCAGAAACATAGACACTGAGTCAATGTTTGCATTGTATCGTGCATATATAAAGCTAATGATGGATTTTTCTTTTTTCGTCTTAGCGATTGGAAAAGAGATAAAAAGCAATATATACAGTGTTATTTTAAAAAAATTAATCATCTTCTGCCCGTAATCTATATATGATATACTATAAACTATTAATGATATTAGAGATTTTCCGTACCGTATCTGGTGTCGACCCGCAACAGGATCCTACTAATGATGCTCCGAGAGAAATATAATGCCTAATCTCCTTTGTAAAATGATGGTCACTTACAATTTTTGTAAAAACACCATCTTTTGTTGGCATGCTTTTACCAGCATTCGGATAGGTGCCCCACTTTCCTTTCCAAAATTTTAAGAATGATGGCAAGGCGTCTGTTATAATTTTTGTTGATGTGCAATTAATTAATAACATGTCTATTTTCGACTCAGAGGCAAGGCCAATAACTTTTTCAATATTAGTATTGTCAAGCAAATGATTTTTATCTTTAAGTATTATACTTAACCATTTTTCCATTTTTATATTTTCACTGACTTGTAGTGCCGTTTGGATCTCATCATAGTTACCCATAGTTTCAAATAGAATAATATCTACTCCGCTATTAGAAACCATATCTGTAATAAATTGAAATTCATTTTTACCGATTAATTTGCCAGGAAATTCATTTGGTATGTAGCAATCTTCTAGAGGTGCTATTGAACCTGCAATTAGAATATTTTTATCTTTTCTAGCCGTATTAGCTGCTTTAACAGCCATATTAAAAGATTGTTTACTTAATTTTAAGGCATTCACATCAGAATAACCTGCTTTCGTAAAAGTTCTTGGAGTACTCCTAAAAGTATTAGTTGTAATAACGTTGCTGCCTGACTCAATATATTCTTTGTGGATTTTCTTAACATGTTTGTACTGTCTAATATTTGCCATTGAAGACCATAGTGGAAGTGGTAATTTTATTCCACGCCTCATGAGCTCAGTACCCATCGCACCATCCATTATTAGTGGTTTTTTATTATTGAATTTCATATTGTAAATTACTTTGAAATAAATATTATATTTAAAAAACGTATTGTATTTTCTTGTTTAGGGTATACGATGAAATATTTAAAAACCATATTTATTCCTATCTGTCTGGTAACCTCTTTTTCATTTTGTAAAAAGACATATGTCCATGCTGGTAAATTGATCGATGGTGTCACTGATATTCCAATTGAGATGATCACTATTGTTATCAATGGGGACATTGTCCAGAGTGTTTTAAGAGGTTATTTAAATCCTGGACCAAATGATACATTAATAAATCTAAAAAATTATACCGTTCTACCAGGTTTAATGGATATGCATACTCATTTATCGGGCCAAAGTAACCCTAAGGTATATATGGAAAAATTTTATATGGACATTGATGAATATGCCTATAGATCCATACCATATGCAAAAAAAACCCTAATGGCGGGATTTACAACGGTGAGGGAATTAGGTGGTGTTATCAGTACAAGTCTTCGAGATGCGATAAACGCTGGTTATGTTATCGGACCGAGGATTTTTAGCGCAGGAAAATCCATCGCAACCACCGGTGGTCACGCAGACCCATCAAGTGGATTAAATATGAGTTTCTCGGGTGATCCAGGACCTAAAGAAGGAGTTATTAACGGACCAAGCGATGCTAGAAAAGCTGTGAGACAGCGATATAAAAATGGTGCAGACTTAATTAAAATTACCGCTACTGGGGGTGTACTAAGTGTTGCAAAAAACAGTAAAAACCCTCAGTTTAGTGAGGAAGAATTAATTGCTATAGTAGAAACTGCTGAAGACTACGATATGCATGTAGCTGCGCATGCACATGGACCAGAGGGTATGAAACGAGCGATAAAAGCTGGTGTTCATTCAATCGAGCATGGAACTATAATGGATGGAGAAGTACTATCCTTAATGAAAAAACATGGTACATACTATGTTCCAACTATTTCTGCTGGAATGTTTGTTGCTGAAAAAGCTAAAGAGAGTGGCTACTATCCACCTATAATTGTACCAAAAGCTCTTGAAATTGGACCAAGGCTACTAAACACATTTACAACTGCATATAAATTTGGAATTAAAATTGCTTTCGGTACAGACTCTGGAGTGTCTTACCATGGGGATAATGCAAAAGAGTTTTATTATATGGTGAAGGGCGGCATGACAGAAATGGAAGCTATCCGGTCTGCTACAGTAGTTGCCTCGGAAATGCTAAAGATCAATGATAAATATGGTACAATAGAGTCAAATAAAATCGCAGATATTATCGCGGTTGATGGCAACCCAATAAAAGATATAACGACTCTTCAGAGAGTGGTGTTTGTGATGAAAGATGGTAAGATTTATAAAAAACCTAATTAGTGACTCTCTTCTCTTTTTTTAGCGTACCGGTTAGATTTTATCTTAATTTCATTTAGCGTATTATTGATCTCTTCCTGATCAGATTTTGGAAGAATTTTTATCCACCATTCTGGCAGCATACTTTTTAGTATTTTTTCTGTTCCTCTTGGTCCTAATCCATTTCCATATTCGTTATAATAATATTTTATTATTAGTGTACTCCAATAGCCTCTATTTATTTCTTGCATAAATACCAGCCACTCAAAGAATCTTGCTAAATAGCTACCAATTCCAACCATTATTGCAGCATAAATAATTGTCAATTCCAATCGAAGTTCAGCATAAAAAAGTGATAAGAACCAAAGGCAAAAAATCATCAGAGTGGTTCCTGTAAACAACCCGTACCGTGATATCCAGTTAAACTGGGGTATTAGCTCGCAATATTGCTTTCTATTCTGCCAGGTTAACCAAGTCGCTAGGCTCCAGCACAATACAAGCATAATTATTAAAAAAATTAAATGTGGCTGTAATTGTGTATATACAAACATCAGATAAAATCACAGATAGTTATTTGTTATATGTATAAACATCTTTCCCACCTACGACCGTTCTTAAAACAAAAGTAGTTAAAATATTTTCAGGATCTATTGCTGTAATATCGTCTGACAAAACAACAAAATCAGCATATTTTCCTTTTTCTATGGTTCCTAACTTTGACTCTTGAAAGCCTGAGTATGCATTATTTTTGGTGTAACACATAATAGCCTGCTCAACAGATAATCGTTGTTCAGGAAACCATCCTTTTGGGTTTGACCCATCCAAAGTATTTCTTGTTACTGCAGCATATATTCCCTTTAGAGGATTTAAAGGTGTTACGTCCCAGTCTGACCCAAATGTTAGATTAACATTTTTTTCAAGAAATGTCTTGAATATATAGCTCCTAGACATAAGAGAATTGCTAATCCTTTTGTGCATCCAACGAGTATCATCTATACAACCATAAGGTTGCATTGATGGTATAATTTTATTCTTATAAATCTTGTGTATCGCGGAGTGCGTGAGATGTTGCGCGTGTTCAATTCGTGATCTCCTGTCCCTTTTTCCATTGATTTGATCAAGTTTTATTATCTGATTTAAGATCCAGTCATTTGCTTTATCTCCTATAGCATGAACCGCGAGCTGAACACCAATATTATCTACAGATTTTATTATTTTTTTAAATTCTATAGTATCTGCTATTCTCAGTAAGCCAGATGTAGAACTATCATCTAAATAAGGTTCATACATCCAAGCAGTTCTAGAGCCTAGAGATCCATCGACCATTGCTTTTATACCATTCCATCGTAGATGGTCATCACCTATACCCTCTTTTTTAATTAATGTTATTAAATTTTTCCAGTTGCTGTACCAAGGAAACGCATATATTCTTAGAGTTAAATAATTTTTGTTATTACGATATGTCTCAAGGTCTATCCACTGGCACATATCATGGATCTGTGTTATACCAACAGAGGCCGCATGTTTCATTGCCGTATTAAGGAACTGGTTTCTTTTTTCTTTTGTTTCTTTAGGTATTTTATTTGACACTAGGTTTATTGCATTATCCTTTAAAATGCCAGTAGGCATACCGGATTTAGAATCTCTAACTATAACGCCACCAACTGGATCAGGTGTATTGATATCTATTTCAGCTGTCTCTAAAGCATTTGAATTAGCTAGAGCCATATGACCATCAACTCTTGATACTAGGACAGGGTTATCTTTTGTATATTGATCTATCCAAAACCTATCTGGTAATAAGCCTCCCCAATGTTCATGATCCCAATTCCCACCAGTGATCCACTCTCCAGATTTAATAGTTTTAGTATAATTTTTAAAACGTTCTTTAAATTCATTAGGAGACCTTGCGCTGTGAAGGTCAATATTTGTTAACATTGCACCACCAGACATAAAATGAGTATGATTATCCATAAAACCAGGAACAACAAATTTATTTTTTAGATCAATTATTGGCGTACTGTTTTTTAATAAATGATTATAGGATCCACTACCAACTTGTATTATTAAACCATCTTTTACTGCAATGAAGGTTTGTCTTTTATCATCTTTTAAACCCGTATAAATATTTCCATTTATGTATATCTTCTCAGCTTTATCAACGGTACATCCAAAGAAAAAAATACTAATA
>CAZYDX010000068.1:0-11527 GCA_964646455.1 uncultured bacterium
CGCGACATCCACCTTGGCAAGGTGGTGCTCTACCAGCTGAGCTACTCTCGCAATGACTAAAATTACGTATTTGTTATTTATCAGACAATTTTGTTTTTTGGATATATTTCAAATAATCTATTTTTGCGAATGTAAAGAATATATGCTGAACCAAGGAAAACAAAATTCTCTAAAATTTTCTCAATCCCAACCAGTTGTCCTTCCTTTAATCCACATCCACAATCAATATTAAATCCCCTCATGAAAGCCTGAGCTATCATCATATTAAAAATAATCAGTAAACAAGAAGTTATGATTGTAGCACCGTCAACCATAATTCCTAGGATTAATCCAGACCCAATAAAAAATTCTAACCATGGGAGAATAATAGCAACGCTATTTTCCAATCCAAAAGGTACAATATTATAGTTTGAAATACTCCTAGCAAATTGTCCAGGATCAATAATCTTATCGAAACTAGCCCATAAAAATACGCCACCAAGAATTACTCTAATAATGACAACTAAATATTCATTTAATTTAATCATTTGTATTAACCGGAAGATTATTCTCCGTCCACTGTTTCCAGCCACCTTTAAAGAGAAATATATTCATAAAACCTTGTTCTTGAAGAGAGATTGCTAACTCTTCACTGGATCCACAATCATCATCACTACAATAAACAACAACGCCAGCATCAAACGATTTTCGCTTTTCTATTTCATAAATAAGTTTTCCTATATCATCATTGCATATAGCTCTAGGTATATGACCTTCATTATAGTACTGCTCAGCCCTTGCATCAATAAAAAGCATATCGTTTTGAAATAGTTTTTTAGCTATATCAATGTCAATCTCTCTGATTATAGAGTCAGATATCTTTTCATTGATTTGATTAATATTTTTAATCTTTTCCAGTTCTTCAGCAATATACGGTATTGAGTCACTTCTAATCAGATTAACTGAATTACTGATAAACAGAGAAATAATAAAATAAAGATAAATTTGATGAAGAGAACTCGTAAAGTTCATAGGATTTATGGTCTCGTGTTGACCTTTGGAGGCTTAGGTAGTTTTAATCTTTTACTTTTCTTTTTTGGTTTTGGCCTTTTTAAATTCTTAGGTTTTTTTGATTTTTTAGGTGTATTTAGATTTAGCGTGCTACATGTCTCAATAGCGCTGTCAACCATTGCCAATATTTCTGGATCATCTTTGACCATTTTATTTAATGCAATACTACTAAACTTCATTTTATTATTTGAACCTTTAATTATTGATTCAGCTTTTTCAAGATCCTGTTTATAGCGTTTTATCATGTTTAATATATTTTCCTGATCAGCATATATTTCTTCTAATTTTCTTCCAGGTTCTTTTTTCTGTAGTCTTTTTATTCTATTCGTAAGCTGCCTAACTTTTTGTTCATTCGATGAGACATCAATAATTGGTGATGTGTTGTTATTCATTTCTAAATCTATAACTGTAAGGTATTTGCCCTGTTTTCCATTTGCATAAAGAAATGGGCCACCACTGGATTGAGGTGTACTCGGACTAGTTTTGTGAGTACTACCACTAGTAAAAATAAAATCAGCATTTTTAAAGTTATTTGTCAAAGACGATTGTATGTTTCTTTCAGCATTAATGAGCATTACAATAATATCTACTTTATTTTCAATCTTTTTGATGTAATCATTCCCAGCTTTAACATAATCATCAACTATAATAGATTTCATTGAATCTGGAGCCATATTTGTTAATCCAATTACGCCAACATTTAGGTTGTCTTTTTTAATTATTTTATACGGAGAAAAAATAAGTTCATTGGTTTCTTTATCTCGAATATTTGCTGAAATAAAATCAATATCTACATATTTTTCTCTCATATTTTTTAAAAAGCCAAGACCAGCTAACAATTCATATTTTCCAATGTTTAACCCCTCACATCCAATTATTTCATAAGCCGCTAACATTGTTTCACAACGATGTTTTTCTGATTTCAAATTATTATCATTTATATTTGTAGTACTGAAAAACATATCACCTGCATCCAGTATCAACGGATCTTTGCCATCTTTACGCATTTGCTCTATTACCATATACTTTCTAGACAGACCGCCTAATGGATTTTTCTTTCAGCCGCAGGGGTCTAACTGACCATGTACACTTCCAGTGAGAACCATTTTAATCTTTGACTCTTTAAATGAATTGTTGCACGACCAACCAGATAAAATAAGAATGGATGATGTTAGCGTTAGTAGATATTTAATTTTCATTATACAGAATTTAGCCACCACTTACCTTAACTTTAAAGCCTCTTTCCCTTAAAAGTTTCAAAATTTTTTCTCTGTTGTTTCCTTGAATTAAAATAGTTTTATTTTTTACCGATCCACCGACACCACAAGATTTTTTTAAATATTTAGAAAGATTCAACAACTTTTCATCTCCAACATTATAACCCTTAACTATAGTAATAATTCTATTTCCAGGTAGTCTCTGAAGGTGTAGCCTCAGATTCTGTTTGTTTGGTGACAGTTCTTCCGGATCTTTATCTTGTTCTTTATCAGGATCGACTAAGTTTTCATCTGTAGAATAAACTATATTGTGATACTTTTTCATTTAAAATATTATAATTATAATACGCTTAATTAATTCAAAAATTAATGTTGAACTTAGCTCAAGGTTTTAATTATAAATATGAACATATATAACAGAAATAAAAATAAATTTGGTCATTTAGCTATACTGTCTATTTTTATTTCATTTTCATACAACCAGGAATATCCAGATGGTTCATTTTATTTAGATCAAATATTTTTCCAACTAAATTCTTTAAAAATAAAAAGAAATTTTTCAAAAGACAGTCTAAGTAATGGTGAATTCAACCTTGACCTATTCAAATTTGGTTTTGACGATATATCCATAAAAAACAAAAAAAATAACTTAATAGAACTTCTAATTAATGGTCCAAATATTAATCTTGAAAATCTGGAAATAAATACAAACTATACCCTCCCCAATTATTATAACCTTATTTTATCAGATCTTTCAGATAGACGATATGAAACACCCATGGATGGATTTGAAATATTAGAAAAAGCTTTAGATGCTTTTAAATCAAAATTTAATAAATACCCTAAACATTATAATGATTTAGTTGTTGAATCATTTATAAACACCTCCAAATACCCATTTAATCAGTATGAATGGAGCTACAACTTTGAGCTTCCGAACTATATTATAGCGACTACTACGTCAATGCATAAATACCCTATAAAGACAATAACATACGACTGGACAACTAAATCAATAATTAATAGACAGTCAGATCAATTTGATAAGAAAAATATTGTTTGGAATATTGTTTTTAGAATACGAGATATTAAACAGAATTTTTTATCAGATATAAACATCAATCTAGCTCCAGATAATTTTAATTTTGAGTTTTATCAACGAAATGGAAGATTTGATTTAAATGGAGTAAGTATTAATGCAATGCAAAATAATGATATTTTCGAACAATCAATCTTCAAACTAAATAAAATATCATTAGAAATAAATGATCTATTTTTTCAGCTAATAAAGAAAAATAATGAACCTAATATTCAGAATGGTCGGGTGAATTTTACCATTAGAAATTTTGAACTAAAAATACCTCAGAAATTACTTACAGATGAGACTATAAAAAATATCATGCAGGATCTGGGTGTAAGAAATGGACTTGTTAGGATTCGGCAGCTTGACTTTAGTATACATTTTTATGATAATGAATTTGGTTTAATTACTGCGTCATTTAGTAGTCCATTTTTAAAAATTAATTTCAATGGCCAAATATCTATAGATTCGAAAAAGGATTTTCATAAATCAATGGATCTATTTGATACCGAACTGAGAATCAATCCCATATCCTATGGCGTAAGAGACATGATCAGAAAGTGGGAAATTGACAATAATAAAGACTTAAAAAGAGAGGGTCCCGTTATTGTATTAAAATTTACTGGACCAATATCTAAGCCTAAAATAATAGGTATAGACTAAGTTTATTTTTTAGCCATCCTGTTATTTAGCTGCTTTAGCTCAAGTTTTACTGCTGAAACGAGCCTACTGCTGGGATATTTTTTCAAGAAAGAATTATATTCTTTTTTTGCTTGTTTTTTATTTTCTAGAACGCTGCCATAGATATAAGAAACCATATACTGTGAGTCTTGAGCTTGAGCAGTCGTTGGAAAAAGCTTAACAACAGCTTTGTACTCTCTTATCGCAGCGTTATAGTCTTTTAAATCATTCATATAAACTTCAGCCTTCATAAACTGAGAGCGAGTTGCATATTTACTATCTTTAAAAGAATTAACAATATTGTCTAGTACTAATAAAGATGATTCAATATTCTTTTTTCTAAGTTTTTTTGCTCTATCATATAGTTCTTTTGAACCCCAGTGAAGGTCGTATAGAAAAAGACCTTCATTATACCTACTACGTTGGATGCTATTTCCATCAGCAGCATATTCAACCCATATACCATCCATTTCACCATTATAGTAGCTACCATCTCTTTTCAGCTCACCATTTTCATGCCAAAATGTCCAATGTCCAGTTTGAATACCTGAAACATAGTCTCCTTCCTCTTTTTTACTACCATTAGAATACCATGAAGAGTACGAGCTGTCTAATTTACCGGAAATATAAAAAGATTCCTCTTTTACCTGTCCATCTTCAAACCACTTGGTTATTGGTCCTTGTAGTTCACCTCTTTTATATGTCAAAATGGTTTTTGTATTTCCGTTAGGATACCATTTTACATGCTCTCCTGTGGGAATTCCATCTTTCCAGCTTCCTTCTTGCCACTGCTGTCCTGATTTATAATAAAAGGTCCAATTACCTGCAAACCCTTTTCTTGGCACCTTGGTCTCTGGATCAATATCTGATCCGTCACCATCAAAATATTTACCAACAGCCATTTTAGATCCATTTGTATGAAAATACTCCCATTTTCCATTTCTAAGGCCATCTCTTAATCGACCCCTTACTCTAACATCACCGTTGGGCCAATATTTAAACACCTTACCAGAGTATGGATACATAAGTTTTCCACCCTCTCCTGGCTCAAGATCATTAAGGTTCAAACCTTGTTGAGCATAGGTTAGTGAATAGATTAATAATGTATATAAGATTTTCTTCATAATTATTCTATTTATTTCCTTACATCGATTACTTAATTAACTTAATTAGAAATTTCCTAAGTGGCAATCCGAACTATTTTTTTGTTTTTTTATTCATCAACGTTAATCCGGGATAAGAAATTACCTTTTATATCATAGGATGTTTCAATAGTACCATCTTCTAAGTAATAGGTCCATCTTCCACTCTCTTTCCCATCTTTATAGCTACCTTCTTCTTTTAGTTTACCACTTGAATACCATTTTCTTCGTGAACCATTCAGTTTACCATTGACATACCTTCGTTCTTCTCTTGGCTGAAGTTCATACCATTCTTTCCAGGTACCACTTTTTAAATCGTTTGTGTAATGTCTTTCCTCTTTTTTTGTACCATCCACATACCAGCTCTCCCATTTTCCATCCTTCTTACCATTAATATAGTTTTTTTCTTCCTTTTTCTGACCATTATCATACCAGTAAACCCACTTACCGTCTTCTTTACCCGCAGAATAATTCGTTTTTTGTTTCATAAAACCATTTGAATAATATTGCGTCCAGCTACCTGCAGGAATTCCATTATTGTAATTTCTTTCTTCTTTTAACTGGCCATTTTCAAACCAAAATCTCCAGTTACCCATAGGGACTTGATCTTTATAGGTGAGGTCTTCCATCATTTGTCCATTTAAAAACCATCTTTGAGATTTGCCATTCCACCAGCCTTCATGATAGTTTACAACTTTTTCTTTTTGACCAGTTCTGTACCAATAAGACCAAGTACCGTTTTCTTTACCATCTATATAACTTCCTTCAGTAGATAATAATCCATTATTATGCCATTCGGCCCAATAACCATGCCTCTGTCCGTATCGATAACTATATTGTTTTTCTGGTTGTCCATTGTCAAACCACTCTGTCCATCTACCATCTTTTACTGAGTTTTTGAAAGATCCTTCTAGCATCTTATTGCCATTATCCCATAGGTCAAAAACTGGACCTGTGTATGGCTCTGGCGAATTATCTTGATAAAAGACATCACCTCTCCTGACTAAGAGAGATATAAATATTGATTTTTTTATTGAGCCATCGTAATTGAAATATGTATAGTCACCAACCACCTTTCCATCTTCATAAAATACCTCAAACAGTTTTTCACCGGACTGATAGTTCCCATATGCTAGGCCCCAATATTCTTTGTCACTATTTGGAAAATATTTTTTACCATTATCAAATAGCAGTTTATTTTCTTCTATAGGTTTAACAATAGTACCATTTATATCATAGTAGGTATAAGACCCGTCAAGAGCGCCAATATCAAAATAACCATCACGCATCTTCAAGCCGTTAGAATAAAGTCTATAAACCTTACCGCTATATGGCTTTCCATCAGAGGGATCATAATATAGACCTCTATATGATTTTAATGATTCCTCATTTACAAGATTAGAACAACCAGAGATCAAAAATATTATAAAAATATAAATTAGACGTATCAGCACATTTTAAATTAATAGAAATATTTCATAGGTCTAACCAAATAATTATAAATTAACGTAGTTATAATTACAAAATGCTTAGGCGAATAAATCTAATTATACATTCGCATTATTTATTGTTTACTAATATTTTCATATAATGGATTTAGATAAAACAATAGAGCTATTGAAAAAAGACCTAGAATTATTTGGTCTAAATCATCGCTGTTCTAAGCTTGAGCTATATAGAAAATATCAACAATATCTAAAAACTTGGAAACTAGATAACTTTGTTTCCATGGATGAAAAATTATCTGCAAGTAAAAAAATTGATAAAGCTCATAAGTCTTATGACTTTATAAAAACGCATTGGAATTATCTAGTTTTTTTAAAAAATAAAGAGGACTTATATGATAGATCTATAATAATTATAGTATTTGTGTTTCTATTTGTCATGATGATGGCCTATATGCAAACCACGGCAAATAAAAGGGTTCGTATCGCTAGGCAAGAAGCAGTTGGCGTTCATGAGGCAAATTGGGCTTGGACGCATGGAGTATCTGACTCACTTGTAAGAAAATCAAAAATGAATGCCTTAGATGATTTCTGGGGTAAGGTGATCATTGATACTAATGACGTTACAGATCTGTTAACATTCTGGCCGCACACATTAAACAGACATGAACAAAATAAAATAAGAGAAGAAATATTAAATGGAGCACCAAAACATACTGTTTTTCCTAATGAAGAGTACCAAAGAAAAAAAACTATATACAAAACGAATAGAGCACTAACAATAGCCAATGATAAAATTCCGGTTATCATTATGGAAAGAATAAACTTTTATCGTAATCATTATGAAATGGTTTTTAATATTCAATTTAATAGCAAATATAAAAATCAAAAAATATTAAACATTGATTTTGGTCCAACAGTAATAATGGAACCAAAGTATTTTCCTATTACTGAAAAAAATGATTCAATATGGACTAAAAAGCCATCTTATCCTATTCTATTAGAAGATTTTATGGAAGACTGTGTCAAGTGTGGAGGTGGTATTCTGTTTGAAAATAGAAAATCAAATAATGACCTTTCATGCGTTTTTAGGTTCATGCTTTCCCTTCCTTATGAGACTGAAGAAATTTTATTTAAAGGTGTTGGAAGCCCTTTAGATGACGTACCAATAAATATAAAACCTTACCTAAATAAATTAAAAAAGGATTGGTTTGAGAAATTACCGTATAGGCCTTTAGAATGGAAAATGTGGAAACCAATAGTGCTACGGAATTAGAAACTATTAAAATAAATGTTCCTTTTGATTTTTTAATTTTCCATCTTTATACCAGTAATTCCATACACCAATTTTTTCACCATAACGATACTCGCCTGACTTCTCCGCCTGTCCGTTTTCAAACCAAGATGCATATTGCCCATGAAGCTTTCCAGATTGATAGTTTACTCTCCATTTTTTATTTCCAGAACTATACCAACCATTGTGTTCACCTATTGGCCTCCCATTTAGATAATTACCGGTTTCAATTAGCTGGCCAATGGAATCCCAAAAATTCCATTCACCATTCATTAGATCCATTACATAATCACCCATTTCTTGAACATTTCCGTTTGCATACCAAGCCTCCCAGCTTCCATGTAATTTTCCTAGCCTATATCGACCTTCAGAATGCTTGTAACCATTCTGATACCAGAACACCCAGTGACCATCCATTTTACCGTTCTTATAAATCCCTGTCATTTTTTTGGTTCCATTATTAAACCAGAAAACCCATTTCCCGACACGGCCATCTTCAATCATACCAGTAAGTTTATTATCCCTTGCCTTGTAATATCTACCTCTTGCTTTCATTTGACCATTTTGATGAAAATAGGCCCAGTATCCATTAGCAAATCCTCCTGAATACCTTCCTTTTAGCTTAGTCTGACCATTATCATAAAACTCAGTTGCCAATTCACTAAAGGGACGTCCATTATCCGGATTAATAAGTATTCCATCTTGATTTGTCAAAGTTGATCTAACGTAAGACTGTTGGCCATTAATTATATTATATAAGAGGAATAATAATAAGATGGTATGTATTTTATTTTTCATCTATTTATTCCGTTTAATATGAAATATGTGTTTTAAATGGTCGCGAATGATGCTTTATTAATATTTGTTAGATAAAACGTAATTGTTATACAAAGCTTTTCTCACTTCCATACTCGATTTTTTTTCTATTCCTTTAGATATTCCCTTACCAGCTTTAATCCAGTCAACAATTGAATAGTCATCTACATCAGTTCCATCTGGCCATTTTTCGTTCTTGCTCCAGCCTTTTTTTATTTCTAATGCTTTCATTAACTGAATATTCTGTTTTCTTGTTCCAGTATAAATCAATTTATTGTCTAGTGATATTCGATCTTGTATGTCATCAGAAGATATTTTTAGATACTCCTCTTGTCTTATAGGCTCTGTTTCAGGAAGACTATTTAAATCACTCTCTTCGATTGATAATGTTGGTATTACTTCATTTGGCAGGAACAGCTCTTCCTCAGTATCACTTGGAGGTATAATATCTTTTATCGGTCTATTATTACTACGAAGGTCAATATTTTTGGTATTGTCGTAAATAACAGTGGGTTTTTGATTTATAGCATCTGGATGATTTCCACTAACTGTGACCTGTACCCGATTGGGAAACTCTTTAGGAGCAACACTATTATCTGATTGAGCAAAAATTGTAGTCATTGCAGTTATCGATAGAAAAGAAAATAATTTTATTATTTTAATATTCTGCATAATCAGTATCTTAAATTAATAATGACACTTACTTTAGCAGTATATTTATTTATATCTATTAAATATTATTAACATCGACATTTTTCAACCAATCCTCAACATAATCAACAACTTTTTCAAGACATCCATCCTCGAATGGTGAATTTAATTTTGCTAAGTCTATTAGTTTTGTAAAAGATAGGCTGCCACCAGCTTTACAAAGACGCATATAGTTTTCCCATGCATGATCTTTATTTTGTTCGCTATTGATCCAAAACTGAAATGCGCAGGTTTGAGCTAGGGTATAATCAATATAATAAAACGGCATTTGATATATGTGATGCTGTCCTTGCCAAATTCCACCATCTTTAGCAAAAACCATATCACCATAATCTCTTTGAGGCAAATAGACTGACTCTAGTTCAAGCCATTTATCTTTCCTTTGTTTTGGCGTAGCCTCGTGGTTTTCATAGACCCAATGCTGAAAGTGGTCTACACAAGCTCCATATGGTAAAAACGAAAGACTACCTGAGATATGTTTGTATTTAAACCTATCAGTATCCTCTTTGAAAAATTTTTCCATCCATGGCCATGTAAAAAACTCCATACTCATTGAATGAATTTCAGCCGACTCCATTGTCGGCCAATGATAATTGACTAACGGTTGATGCCTGCTTGAATAATTTTGAAAAGCATGCCCAGCCTCATGCGTCAACACAGTGATATCATGATCTGTTCCATTAAAATTTGAAAAAATATAGGGCCGCTCATATTTAGGAAAAGATGTGCAAAAACCACCAGGCCTTTTCCCTTGCCTATTTACAAGATCCATCAACTCTTCATTAACCATAATATCAAAAAATTCTCCTGTTTCAGCGGATAATTCGTGGTACATTTTTTGCGCTGCTGAGATCAGTTCTTCTGGTGTTCCCTTAGGCGTTGGGTCTCCATCTTTAAAGTTAATCCCATCGTAAAAATAAAGATGATCTAGACCTAAGATTTCTCGCTTTTTCTCTAATAAAATATTAACTATTGGAACCACATTATCTACAATTTGCTTTCTGAAATTTGCAACCTCTTTTGGTCCATAGTCTGACCTGCCCATTCTATAATAACCAAGGTCAATAAAGTTATCATAGCCTAGTGTGACAGATATTTTGTGACGCAGTTTTACTAGTTTATCATAAATATCATCAAGCTGTTCTTCATTTTTTTTAAACCATTCAAACCTTGCCTCATAAGATCTTTTACGTATATCTCTATCTCTATTTGAATGAAATGGTCCAAGTCCAGCAAGATTATATTCCTGACCATCGAATTCTATTTTCGCACCTGCCGTTAATTTTGTGTACTTATTTTTAAGATCTATTTCTTCCTTCAGCATTTCTTTTATATTTGAGTCAAACGTCTTCAGACTTAATTCTATTTGATTTAAAAATGTATCTCCAAATTTTTCCGATATCTCTTTTTTGAAACTTGACGCATTTAAGGCTTTATCAAATAAATTATAAGATTCAGTCATGTCAGGTGTTATTGAATCGTAATATTCTTTTTCAGACTTTGCTTTTTCATCATTTATATTTCTGCTAAAGTTTAAACTTGCCATAGATTGGTAGGTTGTATAGTCTCTTGAAAAACTATCTATTTTCATAATGACATCTATTTGCTCATCCGCATTTGTTGATTCATTAAACTTTTTGACCAATTCTGACATCTTATTTTTTGTTTCGTTAATGTTTATACGCTCATAGTGTAATTCGTTATATTTCATAAATATTTTTCCTTTACTTTGGGTTCAATGTGTTGCCAATCGACCTTTTTTTCGATCATCTCTGCCAACTGGGTCGGGTTTTGGAATCGCCCGCAATAGTTCTTTTGTATAGTCATGCTTTGGATCATCAAATATATGATTGGTTTCATTTATCTCAACCAGCTCACCATGATTCATTACGCCTACTCGACTTGAGATATGTTTAACAACAGAAAGATCATGAGCAATAAAAATTATAGATAGGTTAAACTCTTCTTGTAGGTCCATCATCAGGTTAATGATTTGTGCCTGTATTGACACATCCAACGCAGAAACCGGCTCATCTGCAATAATTATCTCTGGCTCAGTGGCTAGTGCTCTGGCAATTCCAATTCTCTGC
>CAZYDX010000069.1:0-10965 GCA_964646455.1 uncultured bacterium
TTTAAAAATTGCATTTAATTCCTCTTTTCTTAATTTATTAATAATTATAATGTAAGAAATATATTACATAATGACAAATATATATTACACTATAAATATTATTTCAAAACACTTTCTTAGCAGATTTTTTGCTTATAAAGTGGTGCATTTTCACTACAGATACACTGGTCAAACATTAGTAATAGAGAGTACTCAGCCTGCTAAGTGAGCAGGAGGGCAGGAGTTCGAATCTCTCCATACCGACACTTTAATGCCTCATATTGTTGAAGATATGATGGTTTATTATTCTTGGAGGTTAAATCTAAAAAAATCAAATACATTATAAGGCATATCCTCTATGGTTATACATCTAAAGATTTGTGTATTTTCTGTAAATAAACGCAGGGTTTGTGGTATGTTTATTTTAAATTTTGACTAAATATTAATGGGAGTTTTTCAATGAAATTTTTTTTATCACTAATCATACTATTATCAAGTTTATTTGCTCAGATTGATTACACCACACAAATTCAGCCTATATTTGATGATAATTGTACAAGTTGCCATGTTAATGGTGGGACATATTCAGGAGGTTTAGATTTATCATCCTATGCTGAAACGATAGAAGGAGGAAATAGCGGTAATACGGTTGTGCCTTTGAATCATTCTAATAGTGTATTATATAACAGAATAACTCTTTCAGATAGTGATCCACAGTTTATGCCAAAGGATGATGATCCATTAAGTCAAGATGATATTGATTTAATCGCTCAGTGGATAGATGAGGGTGCTTTAGAAACACCTGCTGTTGATTATTCTGGACCAGTCTGGTATATAGCTACCACAGGCTCAGATGAAACAGGTGATGGCTCAGAGGAAAATCCTTTTGCTACGATCCAAAAAGGGGTTGATGTTGCGATTGATATGGATACTGTTTATGTATCCAACGGTATTTACGAAGGTGGTATAGTTATTTCCAACAAATCAATATCATTAATTGGAGAATCTAGAGAAGAAACTAAGATTAACCAGCCAATCTCCTCACCACAAATAAGCATAATTGAGTGTGAAGCAGATACAACAAGAGTTGAAAACTTCATTATCGAAAGCGGTAGCTCTAATAATGGTGGCGGTATTTTCAGTTCCGGATCAACCATTGAAGTTGAAAATGTAGATTTTTCTAATAATTCTTCTTCAAACAATGGTGCTGCAATCAATTCAATTGAATCTACTGTTAAAGTTCAAAACTCGACTTTCAATCTCAACACATCCAATCTCTTAGGTGGTGCGATATTTGTTGATCCTCTTACAACATGTGAGATATACAATTCGAGTTTCACTAATAATGGGGCATGGCATGGAGGTGCCATCGCAACTATTGGAGGAGGAAAGCTTCTTGTACAAGGATGTAGCATATCAAATAATAATGCAACTGGTTATAATCCAAATCCAAATTTTGATTATCCTACCTTTGGTGGAGGTGGTGGCATTTATCAAGAATGGTCTGATGGTCTAGAAATATATGATACAGAAATAAGTAATAACACTGCTGTAGGAGCTGGTGGTGGGATAGCAATCTATCTAAGCAATGATATTATCATTGACAATATTATCCTTAATAATAATTCTTCATCTGGTTCTGCTTATCCAAGTGGAGGAGGAGGAGCAGCATTCTATAGAGTAGATAATGTTCTATTTGAAAACTCAACCATTGCTAATAATGTAGCTAATGATAATTCAGGAGGTGGTATTTTCTTTGGCTCTGAGTCAGGAAACGCAGCCCTTGTTGTTAACGCTACTTTTAATAGATTAAGCATTTTTAATAATCATGCTATGAGTGGAGGAGGAATTTTTTGTTGGTCTGCAATTCTTAATTTATATAATTCTACCCTAGCACAGAATACGGCCACAAATAATGACTGGAGCGGTGGTGGACTAGCATCGCATTATGTTACAGAACCAAATATAATAAATAGCCTTTTTTGGGGTAACGTACCCAATTCTATTAAAAACGGCTACCAACAAACACCAGTTCATGTTAATTATTCACTAATACAGGAACAATGGGCTGGTGATGGAAATTTAATAGGTGTAGATCCTTTGTTTGTAAACATCGCGAATGAAGATTTTAGTTTGCAGCTGAATAGTCCTTGCATTGACGCTGGTACCGTAGATATAGACCAAGATGGTACAGATGATATTACTGAATACTATGGTTCTGCGCCAGATATGGGCGCGTACGAGGTACTAAACATGGGCCTTACAAATTTTGTTTTAGCCTCAAACTTTGTTAGTCCGCTTACAGATAGCGTGAGCATAAGTACAGACATTTTTGGTGAGGTGGTTGCTCAGTCAGTCACCGCCAAGATAGACGATATTATAACTGGTGAACAAGTGGAGGTTGATTTGGTTGAAAATAGTGGTACTTGGTCAGGGCATTGGGTTCCACAGACAGAGTCATTTTTTAATATTGATTTGAAAATGAACGATGACAATATGTTTACATATGAGAATGTTGCGTCATTTACATCTGTAGGGCCGATAGATGTTAATCTAACTGGTGATTTAACTGTAGATCCAAATACGGTCAATTCATATACTTTTACGTTAGAGAATAATAGTTCATCGCAGACGGTTACTGATCTGGCTGTTTCTTTCCAAGCTAGGTCTGACGAATGCTTACAGACCGTGACCGGAACGGCATTTCAGTTTGGCTCTTTAGCATCAGGTGATTTGACAGACAGTTACAATTTAATTGTAGCTACAAATTTTAATTGTGTTGCTGGAACTTTAATTGAGATTGACGCAAATATCTCCTCAGGAGAAACCGTTTATTGGATAGATAATATTGTGCTTACTATGGATGAGCTCGGCGTAGATCAGAGCAATACTCCAGCCAAATATAGTCTCGCTGAGGCCTATCCAAATCCTTTCAACCCTGTAACTAAATTTGGCTATGGAATTCCAAGCACTGAGCATGTTAGTATTGATATATATAACCTTACCGGGCGACATATAAAATCACTCGTTAGTTCAATTCAAAATCCTGGTTTTAAAACCGTCCAATGGAATGCTACCAATGATAGAAATGAGCCAGTATCAGCAGGATTATATCTATATACAATACAAGCAGGAGATTTCAGGCAGACTAAGAAGATGGTTCTTCTTAAATAAATTATTGATTCAATTTCACTATAGATACACTAGTAAAGTTTCATTTGTAGAGGATTTTCAGCCTATTTTGGGAGCAGGAGGTCGGGAGTTCGAATCTCTCCACCCCGACACTATAAAGCCTTGTTTCTCGATAAGAAATAGGGCTTTTTACTTTCTGGCTTGATTTAGTATGAGTTCCTATGAAATACCCTAAAAAGCACTAAATGCACTGGTTATTCACTGGTCATTTTTTGTAGAGGGTTTTTGTTTATAAGATGGATGGGTAGTGCTATATATAATATTATTATTAGTTTTATAGTGAAAATTATTAGTACTAATAGATTAATTAGTTTAACATTGCGGCCTTATAATTTAAAGAAAGGAAGTATGATGTTTACTACAGCAAGGGAGCGAAGACGAAGACGAAGACGATTTATTGTCGACAGACTCAATAATGTTCGGTCTAGAAATGCACAATGGTATCCAGTTAAAAGACAGGATATTTTGTAGCATAATTTTTGGAAATAAGTAAATAGGTGCAGAGTAGTTTATTCTATTTTAATCTAAAAATATAAAATCACAATAAAGCCCCACATTTGTGGGGCTTTATGTTTGTGGAATGGTTTTGGGATAGTTTTATTTTTCCGAATTCTTTTTTATTTGTACTTTAATTTTCTCAATAGCATTAATAACTGTTTTTTCAAAAATGGAGGTATAACATTTGGTAATATAATTACCCCTTTTAGAAGTTAGTATAAGTTCTACCTTTTTAGCACGACCCTCTTGGTGTAAAACCACTTTGGATGATTTAATATGTGAATCATATTTTAGCAATGTGAGAAGTTTTTCTTTTATAAAAGATTTTAAATTAGGAGATGCTGTAAAATTTCGAGCTGTAATCTCAATATTCATAGAGTGGTTACTACACTATTATTAAATGTAAAATTTTTTACCTTTAAAGGAAAGAAAATAATATGATAACCTCTCAAGATAGTGAAGTTATTTTGTTTATAGCCTATCAAATATTAAAGGGTAATTATTTGTAGACTTGGGAATGTTTGATGATTTGCGAGACAAAAACGATTTTTATGAAATACAACAATTCAGATCAAAATGGGTTTGGGCAATTATATTAATATCATTATATGCACTTATTCTAACTATTATTGGAATTGCAAGCATATTACTGAGCATCATTTTAGTTTCAATTGGATTTGGTTTCTTTTGGTTATTTTATAGAATGTACCTATTAACTGCAATAAAAGAAGATGGTATCCAGATTAAATTTTTTCCTTTTACTGACTTTTTGATTCCATTCAATAAAATAAAAGATTATAAGATAAAGGAATATAGACCAATTATAGATTATGGAGGATGGGGTATTCGTTTTAATAAATCTGGTAAAGCTTATACAGTTAGTGGAAAAATTGGATTGCAGATTGAGTTATCTAATGGAGAAAAGGTACTGATTGGTACTCAAAAACCAGATGCATTATTACAGTCAGTAAATAAAAATTTTAAATAGTGATATCCCATATTTATGGAGTACTCTTATACGGGAATAATGGGTAATTTTAAAACTAATCTTTGGATATAAAATGAATAGAAAAAAACCGAAATTACTAAATTTATTAGAACCACACTGGTTGTGGATATGGTTCTGGCATGTAACCCTGGTTGTTTCTCTCTCCTACGCTTGGTATTGCTTCTATGTCCCCTCCAACAGTATCGTTTGGGCTGACAACTATACTTCGGTTCAACATCAAGCTGCCCAATCCGGTAAACCCATCATCCTCTTCTTCACCGGAAAGTGGTGCGTCCCCTGTAAAATTATGAAGCGTCAGGTCTGGGCGGATAATCAAGTAAGGAATTAATTCAGATTCTGTTTTATGTACTCCCGAATTTTACATTTTTAGGGCTATTTATTTTGTCTATCCTTTACGTATTTGAATCAGGAATAAAAAAGATCGAAAAAATGATCTTAAATTATTTCTATAATATAATAGTTTAGGGATATTATCAATATATCCAATAAAATTAAAGTAAATAATAAAAATTTTTTAAAAGGTAAATCAATTAATTGGTATAACTAAAATTTATTTTTAAAATTGATTATGAAATTACAAAAAATCTTATGGTGGAAGCGTCCTAATAAAATTATCCAGGGAATAAATTGGGTTTTCGATTTGATTGGAAACCTTATTTCTCCTATGTTTTAGTGAACATGCATAGTGTTACTTTCATTAACATTTATTCCTCTCGTAAAACAGGTTTGGATATCAGAAGAATGAAAAAATTCCTTTTTATTAGTTTTTTTATTTTAAATCATATTTACACTCAAATTGTGCAGGTAGGCTCTGGAAGCTATACTACATCTTTTCCTGGAGTTGATGAAGCTGGAAGAAATGGATATCCGTCTGGTGAACCTCAAACTACAGGACCAGCAGCAAATAAACATATACCAACAAATGATTGGTGGTCTTCTGTTATTAAAAATGACCACGCAAATAATCTGTTTAATTATCCATTAGCTTTAAAAACCACATCACAGGGTTTGGTTGTCAGTTATATACCTTGGGGAGTTTATGATGATCAAGAACCTATTGTTGTCGGGCTGTCTGGTCTTAGTACACCCAAAGCAAAGGTATATGATTTCACTGATTGGACGGTAACAATAGATTGGACAGACGCAAATAATTCAATAAAAGCTACTTCTGGTATAGGTATGCCATTTATTTATTTTGAAAAAGACTCTTTATCGATTGTTAAAATTGATATAAATCTTGGACAAGCTAGCTTAATCGATGAAATGATCATTATTGAAGATGCAAGAAATGGAGCAGACTTTGTTATTTATGCGCCTAGTGGAAGCAGTTGGCAACAAAGCGCTAATAGTTATACTTCAAATTTAAATGGTTCCAACTATTGGTCTTTGGCTATGTTACCTCAAGGGTCTACCAGTTTAATTAGTATCGCTGAAGATTTAAAAAAATATGCATATGTGTTTCCACAAAATACGTATGTGGATTGGGATTATGATGAAGATAATGGACTCGTGTATACAAATTACACCGTAGATGTAGATATTAAAGAAGGACAATATTCAAATATTTTACAAGGCCTTTTGCCTCATCAATGGAATAATTTATCTGATGAATCTAGTTATCCAGATGAATATATATATAACAGCGTTCGAGGAGAATTAAGAATGCTAAATAGTAATTCATTTAGCACAATAAATATATTTTCTGGGATTCTACCAACTTTACCATCATTGGGCCAATACAGTATTGGTTATGATCCAGCACTTTTACAAGATAAAATATCTCAAATTGAAAATAATCAGCTTGCTACATGGACAGACTCGTATAATGAAGGTCAGGTAATGAATCGTTTAGTCCAGACAGGCAGAATAGCTCATGAAATTGGCGACACAGATGCAAGAGACCAAATTCTCACCACCATTAAGGAAAGATTGGAAGATTGGTTAACAGCTTCTAGTTCTGAAGTTGCTTTTTTATTTTATTACAATGATACATGGTCTACGCTTATAGGTTATCCCGCGGGGCATGGACAGGATTATAATATTAATGATCATCATTTCCACTGGGGATATTTTATTCATGCTGCTTCTTTTGTTGAGCAGTTTACACAGGGATGGGCAAATCAATGGGGAGAAATGGTTAATCATTTAGTTCGGGATGCTGCTTCTTTAAATCGGAACGATCCAGAGTATCCATTTTTAAGAAGTTTTAGCCCGTATGCAGGGCATTGTTGGGCAAATGGGTTTGCAACTTTTCCTCAGGGGAATGATCAAGAATCTACATCTGAGAGTATGCAGTTTAATTCTTCTTTGATTCATTGGGGAAGTGTCACAGGAGATAATGAAATTAGAGACTTGGGTATATATCTTTATACTACAGAAAGAACCGCTATTGATGAATATTGGTTTGATATGTATGAAAGAAATTTCTCAGAAGATCATCCTTATAGCCTAGTGTCTAGGGTATGGGGTAATTCATATGATAATGGGACTTTTTGGACAAATGATATAGCAGCCTCTTACGGCATAGAAATGTATCCAATACACGGTGGTTCATTTTATTTATCACATAATCTTGATTATACAGAGAGTCTTTGGAATGAGATTACCATGAATACAGGAATTTTAAATAATGAAGAAAACCCGAACCTTTGGCATGATGTTTTTTGGAAATATCTCGCTTTTTTTGATGCACAAGTAGCTATACAATTGTATGATTCATATCCGGATAGAAGTTTAAAATTTGGTATCTCTGATGCACAAACTTATTATTGGCTACATAATATGAACTCTATTGGACATTATAGATCAGATATAACCGCAGATTTGCCTATTGCAGCTAGTTTTGATAATAATGGACAGATCACATATGTAGCTCATAATTATTCAAATCAAAGTAAAACTGTTACTTTTTCAGATGGATATCAACTTTTTGTGGAACCGCATGAATTAAAAACAAATCGAGGTAGCTCAATAACAGGAACTATTTCCTCGGATTTTAATCAAGCATATATGAATGGAAATATTCAAATTCATCTTGAATCGTCTATACAAAATATATCTAGAGTTGAATTCTATGATGGAACATCCCTTTTAGGCGAGTCAACTTCCTTTCCATTTACATTTTTAGCTGAAAATTTATCGTTAGGTACTCACAATATTTATGCAAGAATTTATTCTGGATCAGAATTTGGATTAAGCAATATTATTACCATAGTTGTAGGCGAGCAAACACCCTATCAAAACAATATGAATCACATTCCAGGAATGATTGAAGTGGGAGACTATGATCAATTTGAGGGTGGTATTGGTCAAAATATAACTTATTTTGATAATTCTTTAAATAATGAGGGGGATTATAGACTGGATGAATATGTAGATGTGGAATATTTTAGCGATATAGAGGGTCCCACATTAGGATGGCTAGAAGCGGGTGAATGGGTTGAATACAGTGTTTTAGTAGATACAGCTGGATATTATAACATAGAATATCGCTATGCATCTGATATCTCATCTGGAGGAGGACCCTTTCACTTTGAAATAGATGGACAGAGAATTAGCAATGATATGTATGCCAATAATACTGGAGATTGGTATAATTGGGAATCAGGAAACAGTCAAGATATAGAATTAAATTACGGTGAGCACATTTTGCGTGCCGTATTTACCGAGGGTGGTTTTAATTTAGGTAGATTGACTTTTAATTATAATAGACCATTTGAATATGACATTCCTTTATCTAATGCGGGTGAGGATATTTTAGTTATTTTACCATCAAATTTTACAGTTTTAGATGGAACTCAGAGTACAAATGAGGAAAATGCTACATACGAAATAAATTACCTATGGTCTCAAGTATATGGTCCATCACTCATATCTTTTGGTGATCAAACTAGCTCCCAAACTGAAATTAATGAATTGATTGAGGGTGTGTATAAGTTTAAGCTTAGTGTATATGATATAAATCACTCCTCTAATGATTATGTATTTGTTTTTGTTAGCTCTACAGGTGATTTTCCACCAGACGTATCTTTGAATACCACCAATTTAAACTCTACATACTATTATGGCAGTCAAATAGAAATCCAAGCCTCTGCTAATGATATCGATGGAAATGTAGTTCTAGTAGAATTTTATGACTTTGATACAAAGATTGGTGAAGATGATTTTGAACCCTACAGTTTTTTATGGACTGGGATTAGTTTAGGGTCGCATAGTGTTATCGCTGTTGCTATCGATAATGATGGACTAGTTTCGAGTTCTAATCCATTTAGTATAGAAATCCTAGAAGCACCATCCTGCACTGGAGGCCCTGATAATGGAGATTATACATATGAGTTTTCAGATAACCTAAATAATCCAACCATTACTTTTATTCCAAGTGCCAGCCATGTAGGAAATCCAACTTGCATTCTATATTATTCTACTAGTGGAACACCACCAGGTTATCCTGTTACGCCAAACGTTCCTTTTCAAATTAATGCTAATGAGGGTGAGACGATTCAATTTTATTACACGTATTCCTATAACGGACTAGAAAGAAATACATCTGCTAATCCACATTCCTATGAAATTGGAAGTTGCTATAACGAGTCGCTTAGTTCAAGTTTAGATATACTTCCTGGGGATTTCATGATACATCAAAATTACCCGAACCCATTTAATCCAATCACATCATTACGATATGACTTACCAGAAAATGGATTAGTGAATATTACCATCTATGATATGATGGGCAGGATTGTGAAAAACTTGGTTAGTAGTCAGCAAAATGCAGGCTATAAGTCTATTAGTTGGAATGCCACCAATGATAGAAATGAGCCAGTATCCGCAGGATTATATTTATATACAATGCAATCAGGTGAGTTCAGGCAGACCAAGAAGATGGTGCTATTGAAGTAACAATTAATCCCCACATTCGTGGGGTTTTTTGTTTGTAGGAAGATTGTTAGATTTTATAGCATATGCTTTACTTTATTTTTTTTATCACTTTTTCCCTTATAAATGCACAGACTATAACAATAATTGATACTCAAACTGATAAACCAATTGAAAATGTTAATGTGTTTGTTGGGGATAATGGAACCATAACAGATAGTTATGGATTGTGCAATGTGGATATATTTAAAAAAACCGACCAAATTACTTTTTCGATTATTGGTTATAAGACTATCACATTACCATATAATGAAATACCTAAAATGGTTTACTTGGAAAATGAATCGATTCCTATGGAATTAATCAGTGTTTTAGGTAAAAAAAAGAAATTAAAAACAAGATATACTAGATTGGAAAAAAATGTTAGAAAAGTATATCCATATGCAATAAAGATATCCGATTTATTGGTTGAATATTCTTTTATAATTGATAGTCTGGAACAATACTCAGGTTTAATTAAATATCAAAAGAAGAGGAAAATATTTTCTAAAATCGAAGATGAGCTGATATCTAAATATGGATATTCCATTAAAAAACTGAAAAAGAGTCAGGGTAGAATTTTAATTAGACTAGTTGATAGGGAAACTAATAGAACATCCTTTGAAGTAATAAAAAATTTTAGAAATATTTTTAGTGCAGGATTTTGGCAGTTAACTGCTCGAATTTTCGGTCATAATCTTCGTTCAGTTTATAACCCAAATGAAGGAGAAGATCGTATGATTGAATACATTATTAATAAAATTAAAAACGAAAAAAGAAATAGTTAGTTAATTCGAGCTGCACATTAGTGGGGTTTTTTGTTTATAAAAAGGCTCAATTTCCACTACAGATACACTGGTAAAGTTTCATTTATAGAGGGTATTCAGCCTGCTTTGGGAGCAGGAGGGCAGGAGTTCGAATCTCCCCACCCAGACACTTTAAAGCCTTATTTCTTGAGAAAAATTGGGCTTTTTACTTTGTAGCCTGTTTTTGTCTGATTTCCTCAAAAATACCCTAAAAAACATATAATTCACTGGTCATTTAGTTCCAACTAAATTCTAATCTTCTGTATAAAAATTATTGATATATGGTTTAAGTAATTCAATCGCTTCATCAACATTTTGAACAATTTCTATATTTTTAAAATCAGACTTATCAATTAAATGCTTTTTTAATGGTTCTGATTCCATCCAATCCATAAGGCCATTCCACATTTCTCCCAATAAAATTATAGGTCGTTCGGAGATATGACTTACTTGTATTAATTGCCAAGTATATAATAACTCAAGGATTGTACCTATTCCACCAGGAGTAACAATAACAGCGTGACTGATACGCATAAATTCATCTAGTCTTGATGAAAACTTTTTATG
>CAZYDX010000070.1:0-10897 GCA_964646455.1 uncultured bacterium
ATTCTCCACTAGTTCTAATTAAAAGATCTGGGTCTGGATAATTATTTGTATCTAAATAAGAAGAGAAAAATTCTTCATTAATTATAGTACTATCTAATTTTTCTTCCTTTACTTTATCAATAATGTTTCTTACTGCTTTAAGTATCTCTTGTCTACTTCCATAGTTCAAAGCTAAAACCAAGTTTAAACCTGTATTATCAACTGTTAAATCTATACCATCCTGGAGGCCTTTTATTGTCCTCTTTGGAAGAGATGCAATGTTTCCAATCGTAGAAAATTTAACATTATTTTTATGAAGTTCTTTTATCTCTTTTTTTATTGTACTTAAAAGCAAGGTCATGAGTGCCTTCACTTCTGTTTTGGGCCTATTCCAATTCTCTGTAGAAAATGTATACAAAGTTAAATACTCTACTCCAATTTCTCCGCATATTCGAGTTATCTCTCTAACAGAATTTATTCCCTCTCTATGTCCGGCTATTCTTGGTAGGCCTTTATCTTTGGCCCATCGCCCATTACCATCCATTATTATAGCAATGTGCTTTGGGACATTTGCTAAATCAATATTTTTTAATTTTATAATACTCATATTATTTTATGCTAGAAAATTACTTTAGGTAAACTGGCTGGACAAATTAGAAGATGCCATTATTTGGACATATGATATTAAACAATCATAATTATAAAAATGTTCCAACTTCCATTTAATTTAATATTGATATTATTTTGTCAATAATTGAGATATAAATATTTGATGTTTTATGATCTGGGATTGCTTTAACTATAGGCGTACCATTATCTGTAGACTCGACAATGTCGTTAGATATTGGTATCTGTCCTAAAAGAGGAATATTTAAACGCTTGCTTTCAGAAACGCCACCACCTTTTTTAAAAAGATCTAACTCTATTTCAAACTCTCCAGACTTGCTAATCTGTAAATTGGAACCATTACTAAGTTGTATATCACCACCATTTAACGTCTTGCCATCTAAAGTTTTGATAATACCATCAATAACAAACCCTGACATGTTTTCAATTACACCTAAGATTGGTGTTTTTACTTTCTCAAACATGTCTGCGCCTTTTCTGACATCTGAAAGAGCAATATCTTGGGGAGTTGTAACAATAATAGCACCAGAAATACGCAATTTCTGCGTAAGGGTAAGTTGTACATCACCTGTGCCAGGTGGTAAATCCAATATTAAAAAATCAAGCTCTCCCCATTCTACATCTTTAAAAAACTGCTCAGTCATTCTAGATACAAGTGGCCCTCTCCAGATAACAGGTGTATCATTGCCGCTTATAAAGCCAAAACTCATTACTTTCATTCCATATTTCTCTAACGGTATTAATCGATTATTATTTGTCATTTCTGGCTGTTTATTAATACCAAGTACAATTGGTAATGATGGTCCATAAATATCTAAATCTAATAAACCCACTTTAAATCCTTTATTACTTAGACCACAGGCAATATTCGAAGCCACAGTAGATTTCCCAACGCCGCCTTTCCCACTAGCGATAGCAATTACATGTTTAACTTTTGGTAAAACAGGCTCGGATAATGGGGCTTGGGTACTAGAAACTGGATTGGTATTAATTTTGTCATCAATTTCTACTAAGACTGAAGAAAAATACTTTGCTAAACTTTCCTTAATAGTCTCAACAAGCAATTGCTTTTTTTCATTATCTTGAGATGTGATTTTTAATTTTATTATAATATTTTCGGATTCAATTTGAATATTATCAACCATCCCAAAAGATACAATATCTCTATTAAAACCAGGGTAATTGATCTGACTAAGTAATTCTTTTACTTTATTTTTATCCATAAAAACCTTTAAATAAAAAAACGGCTGCCAAGACAGCCGTTTATCATTTTACTTTTATTTACTAATTATTAGCCTGAATATTCTTGTCCGAAATACTCGTAATTAAGAGGTATGAATTTACTCCACTCTTCAGGTATTTCACTTTCCTCAAAGATGGCCTCCACAGGACACTCAGGTTCACATGCACCGCAATCTATGCACTCCTCAGGATTTATGTACAGCTGTTTCCCTTCAGGGTCAAATCCAGGTTCTTTTGCTTCTGCTCCGGCACCAGTTTTATCCTCCGGTCCATGAATACAATCTACGGGACAAACTTCAACGCAAGCAGTGTCACAAGTACTAACACACGGTTCAGCAATAATATAAGTCATTTCTTTCTCCTAAAACTAAATGTTTAGATTATTATTAAATCTTTAATGGTTTCCTAACCGTCTTAATTTAAAAGTAAAATATTTAAGGTAACAAAAAAGATTTTAAAATATTTAAAAAAGGGATTTTAAATTTAATATTCAGATGCATCTAATTATTGATCAAGGAACCTCATCTACAAAAGCTTTTCTATTTAATAGTAATGGCCAGATTGTTTATCAAGAAAAAATAAAACATAAACTTTATAGGCCCTCTAGAAATTATGTGGAGTGCAATGCATCAGAAATATTGAATGCTTGTAAAACTTTAATAAAAAAATCAATTCAAGTAAATAATAATCAAATTTTATCAATGGGATTATCTGTTCAAAGGTCGACCTTTTTATTTTGGAACAGAAAAAATATAACACCTGTTACAATGGCACTTAGCTGGCAGGATAGTAGAGCAATAGACATAGTCGAAAAAATGAAAGAACATTCAGATTGGGTATATAAAAAAACTGGCCTCCCACTAAGTCCACACTTTGGTGGTCCTAAATTTCAAAAAATGATTAAAGAGACACCTTCTTTGAAAAATAAAGTCGAGAATGGAATTATTGTTTTTGGAACTTTAAGCAGTTATTTAACACATTCTCTAACAAAAAATTTAGCAATAGATCATACAATCGCATCAAGAACTTTATTTCTAGATATAAATAGTTGCCAATGGTCAAATGAATGTTTAGATCTATTTAATATACCTGATACATGCCTGCCTAAAATAAAGCCATCATTTCATAATTATGGAACAGTTCTAGACTATGATTTTAATCTAAAATGCGTTATTGGAGATCAGCAAGCCGCACTTATAGGCCAAAATGGTTTTACAGAAAAAAGCATCGGAATGAATTTTGGTACCTCTGCAAGTATATTATATAATTCAGGGCATAAACCAATAATGATTAATGGCTTAATAACGAGTATTCTCTTTTCTAGTAATAACAAAAAAATGTATGTTTCTGAGGGGACAATAAACGCCTGTAATTCCCTTTTTTATTATTTAGAGGAAATATTAAATATTAAACATTCTAAAATGAACTGGAATGAGCGTTGTAAAAATATAAATACTAATGGACTATTCATCTCAGGATTCTCTGGTATAGCAGCGCCTTATTGGGTCTCTGAATTTGATGATATTTACCATAATCTAAATAAAAAGAAAAAAAATGAAGTTATTAGAGCAGGCATGGAATCTATCGGATATTTAGTTAATGATATTATTGAAATGTTAAATAATAATATCGCATTTGATTTTCCTTTGATTACTGCAAGCGGAGGTGGCGCACGAGATTCACTTCTTCAATTTATTTCCGATTTAACTGGTCAAATTATTAGTCGCCCAAGAATAAGAGATAAAACAGCAATAGGAGTTTTTAGGATTTTAAATAGTAATTATACTGCTAAAAAATCAGATGAAAATGAACTATTCAAGCCGATGATGGATAGAAAAAAAATAATGATTAAAATAGAACAGTGGAGAGATATTGTCTCATCGTTAAATTAGGACAAATTATTTCTTTTTATGAGTCATCAAATATTTCTTAGCAGCTTCATAAGTATTCTCAATATTTCCATCTAATATTGCTTCTTCTATTGATTTTTTTATCACCCCAATTTCTTTTCCTTCTTCAAGTCCAAAAATTTTCATTATTTCATGCCCTCTAATTGGACTCTGAAATTTTTTCGCTGAATCTTTATCTAATACAACTTTCATCTTTTGTTCAACAATCTCAAAATTATTTAAATATTTATTAACCAATCTCGGGTTCTTTGTAGTTATATCAGCTCTACATAGAATCATTAAATCTTCAAGCTCATCCCCGGCTGATACCATCAGTCTTCTAACAGCAGAATCTGTAACCTCTGACTTAACAAGAGCTATTGGCCTAAGATGTAAAAGTGTTAACTTTTTTAAATAATTAGCTAGATGGTTAGAAAGCCTCATTCTTTTTGCCACTTTATTCAACATTTTTTCACCAATTGCATCATGACCATGAAAAGTATATCCTTTTTTAGGATCAATTTTTCTCGTTCTTGGTTTAGCAATATCATGAACTAGGGCAGCAAATCTAATTTCCACTTTTTCTGTTAATATAGCCGCATTATCTACAACCTGAAGTGTATGTGAAAAAATATCTTTATGGTGCCACTCAGGAGATTGTTTCATATCATACATAATATCAATTTCAGGGAAAATTCTTTTCATTAAACCAGTCTTTTGTAAAATTACTAAACCAACAGATGGCTTTGGAGTGTTTAATATTTTTATAAACTCATCTCGTACCCTCTCCCAAGATACAATTTTAATTCTTTCTGCTTGACTAATAATTGAACTCCGGCATTTAGGCTCAATCTTGAAATTTAATTTGGAAGAAAAATATGCCGCCCGTATCATTCTCAATGGGTCATCTGAAAAAGTTTTTTCTGGTTCCAAAGGAGTTTTTAATATTCCTTTGTTTAAATCAGATATTCCATCAAATGGATCGAAAACATCTCCAAAGTTTTCAGGATGTATATCCATAGCCATAGCATTAATTGTAAAGTCTCTTCGTTTCAGATCCTCTTTAAGACTAGCAAATTTAATTTTTGATGGACTCCGAGAACTTTTTTTATATTGTTCAACACGAGAACTTGCGACCTCTATCTGAAACAACTTATTAGGTATTATAGCTATTCCAAATTTTTCAAAAGGTACTATTTTTTTTATGCCAAGGATAGTCGCTAATTTTTTTGCAAATAAAATTCCATCGCCCTCAACCATCAAATCAAGGTCCTGAATTTTTTTATTTAGAATCAAATCCCTAACTACTCCACCAACAATATAAACTCTTATATTTTCTTTTTTGCCAAGCTCTCCTACAAGTCTTGCCATATCTAAAATATGCGAATAAATAGGCTCGTCTAATCTTTTTCCTATATTTGACATTGTCCAATATTACCTTGAAATCAATATAACATAAAAATGAGTTAGACAATTCCCTTGTTTTAGGGAAATACTTTAATCTATCTTTGGGTAATGGCAAAACTAACCTCTTTCATAATTAGTATCTCCTTTCTTATTACTCCATTATTCTCTCAATTTGGCTCTGTTAAAATCGAATTTGATGATAGATTGCTTAGAAGCGATGAAAAGCATGATCTGATTAACCTAAAAGAAGATATTCGTCAGTTTTATATCAACACAAGATGGGATAAAGAGTATAGCGATTTAAATATACCGCTTCATATTCAAATAATTTTTGAAGGTGCAGCTGCAAAAGGAAATGTTAAAACATATTTATGTAAAGCATTATTCTCAAATGGTAGTGACTTAAGATATTTTGATAAAGGAGCTCAATTTTTTTATAGTCCTGGTTCTAGTCTTTATTTTGACCTAGTTCTATTTGAGCCACTATCTGCATTTTTAGCATTTTATGCATATATAATACTCGGAGGTGAAATTGATACATACGACTATAAAGGTGGGAACACAGCATATGAAATAGCTAGAGAAATTGGTTTGAGGGGTGCCTCTTCTGACTACCAAAAAGGTTGGGGCACTAGGATCTCTTTAGTTGATGATATAAGCAAAAATACAGGATTAAGATCAGCTCGTTTATCATACTATCTAGCAAAAGACCGCCTCGATGAAGGGGATATAGATAAGGCTATCAAGGAATATAATAATATGCTTGATGGATTAGAACAAAGCTATGTTGATTTTAGGAGAGAGCAGTCAACACAATTCTTTATGAAAATACATTCTGAAAAATTAGCAATGATATTTAGCAAGCTAGGCAGAAGAAATCTATTAGTAGATTTAAAACAATTAGACCCAGATAACAATGAACTTTATCAGACCTATTTAGACAAGATGTCTAAATAGGTCTGTTTTTTTAATAAATAATATTTAATTACTATAGAAGATTGCATCATGTTCTCCATGATTTTTTTATCCTCAATTATCCTTGTGTTGAAAAAATTCTTTCGCTTTTTCATTATCACATTAGGATGAGAAATAATCCAAAATAATGATCTTAATATTCCTGTTAAATGCCTCCAGTCTAACATTAGAATAGAATAAAAACAGGCTACTATTTCAAGGATTAACCTAGGAATGCCAAAAAAAAATATATTTTTAATTGAATAATTACTAAAAAGCATTAGCAAAGAATTTCTATGATTAAGGTAGTGCTTTTTATGAGTATGCATAGGTAGTGTTAATGCGTTCTTGTGATAGACTATAGCCTGAGGATCCACCCACACCTCGAACCCCATAGCATATAGCCTCCAACATAAATCTATTTCTTCCATATGTGCAAAAAATGTATCATCAAACCCTCCTGCTTTATGAAATAAATTTTTCCTTACCATAAAACATGTACCTGATGACCAAAAACATTTTTCTTTATTATTATATTGTCCTTCATCAATCTCCTGTTTTGCAAAAACTCTCCCTCTTGCAAAAGGAAAACAATAAACATCCATCTGTCCGCCGGATCCACCAGCATAATCAAAAATATTTCTGTTATAATAATTCAAAACCTTTGGCTGTAATGCAGCAATTCTAGAGTTTGAAGTCATCGTATTAACTAAACTAGAAACCCAATTTTTTTCTTGTATAGTATCATTATTTAAAAAAATTAAATATTCTCCATTGGCATGATCTGCACCTATGTTGCAACCACCTGCATAACCATAGTTTTTATCATTTTCAATTAATGTAACGCTAGGATAATTATATTTAATCCACTTAACACTATTATCAGTTGAAGCATTATCAACAATAATTATTTCAAGATTAGAAAAATCCGTGGATGAAATTGAATTAAGACACTCAGAAATGACATCAACATTATTCCAGTGTGGAATTATAATACTGACTTTTGATTTTATATCAGGCAAAACCCTATGAAGAGCACTAATCGCGGATACGTACTTCTTCTAATAATTTTTTAGCATTACCATCATTTGGAAATCGAGAAATCCAATCAACTAACACTCCCTCAGCTTCTATATATTGATTAGTTGATTTGTAAATATAAACCAGAGAAGACACAATGTCTGGGAAAGCTTTCTGCCACCTCTGCCAACGAGCGTTAGATATGGAAGAGAACCCATTTATCTTTACCATATTCTCCATTTTAATATATTCATTCTGCAAATCTGATAAAATGGTAACAGCGGTTTCAGCGTCTTCAAGCTCTCTATAATAAACATTTGCGTATTCAACTTTATTACTAGGTGAAATACCTGACATAGAAATCAAATTATCAAGGATTTCTTCCATTGATTCTTTTCTATCAAGGTCACCATACAATCTAGCAACCTGATAGTGAAGATCTTCTGACGTTATCGGTATGGTTGATTCAGGAATATTAAACCTCATCTGATCTAAGACTGAAACTGACTTTTCACTAAGATCAGCTAACAAAAATTCATCAGGGGTTTTTTTCCTTTTTTCTTGCTGATAATCCATATAGTAGGTTACGGCAAGCTGCATATACGCACTACGGTAATTCTGTAGTAATCGTATAACTTGATCGTTGTAATAAATTTTATCATTTCCAAGGTTTCTGAACATATATCCAGATTGATATTCTCGGGACCAATTAGTGTATTGTTTTTCTTCCTGGCTATTAAAACCTGAGATTTTAAATCCAGAGGACCAATCATCTGGCCCAACTTGCGTCATTAGATTTTTATACATCATATCCTGATCAACCGGGCTTGTTTTATGACTTTTAAGTTGGAATGTTAATCCCTGCATATCTAGATAAGAGTCTAGCCCTATCCTGTTTGATTGTGAAACTGTAACAGCAAAATATATTGGAACTCTCCATTCAGCATCATTTATAATTCTTAAAATCATAATATCCTGAACTCTCAAAGCTTGACCCGCAAAAGTAGGTTTTAAGTTCCACTCTATATATCCTTCGCTATTTTTTGGGTCATTTTTCACTGGAACCTGCACCTTCTTTTCTTCCCAACGTTGAAGTCTAGACGTAATCGCATCAACCTGTTTATCAGAAAGATCTATAAATTTTTTTTCATCTGACCGAGCTTCTTTCCATTGCTTAATATACCAGGGAGTATTTAGAAGGCTTAGATTAACAACAGCAACATCTTTCCTAATATTTTCTACTTCTTGAAGATACCACAATGGAAAAGTATCATTATCTCCATTTGTAAATAATATTCCATTGGGGCCTACGGACTGTAAAATATTATAACTGTAATCCCATGCTACGTAATTGCCAGACCTATCATGAGAGTGATAGTTTACACTGAGCATAACTCCAGGCATGAATAATATAACTAGAACAACCATAATCGATATTAACCTTGTCCCAAGTTCTTTATTTTCAACTTTATCCTGAATGAACTCTCCTATTGCCGCTACCCCTGCACCAATCCATATCGAGAAAGCAAAAAAGCTTCCAACATAAGAATAATCTCGCTCCCTGGGCTGCGGATCATCTTGGTTCAAGTATAATATTATTGCATATCCGGTAAGCAAAAATAAAGACATCACTGAAAAGGACATTCTCTGATCTTTGCTCCCGTGGTATATCATCCCTAATATCCCAAGTAAAAGAGCTAAAGGTATCCCAAACTGAGACCAGTAGACTCCATCTTCTCTGCTATTAGCACCCATGGCCGTTACGCCTTCACCCCTCGATGGACCCCGGCCAGCAAATTGCCATAAAAAATATCGGTTATACATTTTTTTTATCTGATAGTCCCAGAAAAATTCCCATTGTTTATTCATAGCAGTTTTCCTGTATTGGGCTTTTTGTCTTGAGGTATATGAACCATTATTCGCTGGAGGCCCTACAACCTCATACATTTGCTTCAATCCTCTAAAACGCCTTGGGAATTGTCCTACACTCCCGTATTGCTCTCTCTCAAGATATGATATCATAGATTTGACAGTTTCGGGGTCGTTCTCATCAATTTTCGGGTTTTGATTTGAACGGATAAAAATCAATGTATAGGTAGAATATCCAATCAGAATTAGTACAATAGATGTTGAAGCTACGCTAAGGATATGTTGTTTATTCATTATCGACCACACCATTAAGCCAAAAACTGATAATATTAATAATGCTGTACCACCTACGCCTAAAAACCCTGCAGCCATTTTAGGTAATCCTTTAATGATGCCGTTATGAATAACAAAAAATATTATTGTTGTTATAATAACATTTATACCGAAAGATTTCCACTCAACTTTATATTTTTTAAAATAAACTATCAAGGTAACAAATGGAATAGCTAAAAGATTCAACAGATGTAATCCTGTTGCTAGGCCTATCATGTAAGCAATTATTAGTAAATATCTTTCATGGCCATTTTCATCAGCTTTTTCGTTCCAGAGCAGTATAAGCCATACAACTATTGCAGTGAAAAACGTACTAAATGCATAAACCTCTGCCTCTACAGCATTAAACCAATGACTATCTGTAAATGCAAATGCTAACGCACCTGCTGCTGCGCCTCCAAACACAATTAATACATCTGTTATATTTTCAACTTTACCTCTCCAGTGTGTCACAACCTTGACAATTGATAAATAAAGAAGCATAACTGCAAGTGCACTTACAATTGGTGAAATAATATTGACACGGAACGCAATATCTTCATTAAATGGAATCATAGAAAACATACGACCAAGCAATAAAAAGAATGGGCTCCCTGGCGGGTGTGGGACGCCAAGCGTATGAGAGACAGCGATAAACTCACCACAGTCCCAATATGATACAGTAGGAGCCATCGTATCAAAATAAACAACAAAGGTAATAGTTAAAATAATGAAGGCTATTAATCTATTTAGCCTAATGTAGTTTATATCTATCACTAGTTAATCTTTCTTCTTTTCAATTTTTTCAGATGCGTTTTTATTTTCAACCATCAAATTTAGTTTTAGTTCACTAACTGTATTTATAAGCATTTGTTCCTCATAATCAGTTAAATTTTTTTTTGTTTTTTCCTGAATCATTTCTAGTAGGTTAATATAAAAAGATGCTTGATCTATATTAACCTCTGTTTTATCAGTCATGGGGTTTTTCATCTTCCCAAGTGCAATCCAAGCACTTGATTGAAAAGTCCTAATCAGATACATAAAAAGTTGTTCCTTTTTTGATAAACTCTCTTTTTTCATAAATAATAATATTAAATTTAAAAAAATAACCTGGAAAATTTAAAATAGAGTATTTATATACAAAATAATAATAGACCCCTAATTTAGTTTAATTAATCCTAATCTCTCTTTATAATCTGTCAAAACACGTTTCTTTATTAAAGTATGTTTGTCAAGCAGGGGGTCTTCATTAATGATGTTTTTTGCTAGGTCTCTGGCTTTTCTTATAATTGGCCCATCTGCAACCATGTCCGCTATTTTATATTTAATAAAACCACTCTGCTGGTATCCAATATAATCCCCAGGTCCTCGCAATATTAAATCTTCATCAGCAATTCTAAAACCATCATTCGTTTTCTCCATAATATCCAGCCTGTTTGATGATTTTTCATCGCTGCCTCTATTAACAAGAATACAGTAGCTTTTTTCTGCCCCACGACCTACCCTCCCACGAAGCTGGTGTAACTGTGTTAATCCAAACCTTTCAGCATGTTCAATAAGCATTATTGTTGCATTTGGTACATCAATACCTACTTCAA
>CAZYDX010000071.1:0-2060 GCA_964646455.1 uncultured bacterium
AGAGCAGCGGACTCATAATCCGTTGGTTCGGGGTTCGAGTCCCTGTGGGCCCACTTTGAATAGATTTAACAAAAGGAGTCAAAAATGAAAAGATTACTAATTATCTTATTAACAATTGGGTATGCATACTCTATAAGTGGTACTATCACATTTTATGATGGCACAACTTTAAATGGAGAATTATCCTCTTCAGATGTTAGGTTTGTTTTTATTATACCTGAAGGTTTAGTTATGCAAGAAAAAATTCCTATTGTAGATATTGAATCATTAACTTTAGAAAATGGAATTTCCTTAATCGAAGATGGGATTGCGCTACAGACGTATATAGATGGAAAATTTTCGCAAATTGAAAGAAAAGAATCTGAAGAAATTACTATGGCTGATAATGAAGAAGATTCCGAAGACTATGGGCTAGGTAATAATCTTGACTTTTTTTCTTTTTCAGCTTTTGCAGGGATACCTATCTATTTCAGACCATCACTTCTCCTAGAAGATGATAAAACCCCAACAGCATTACCAAATCTTGGTCTTAGTTTTTCACTACCATATTTCCCTATTGGAGCAGTAAATATGTCTGTAGGTAGTCGGATTATAACTTCTGGATTTGATAAAAATTGGGGTACTGAAGAAACTCCAAAAAAAATCAAATCAATTACTGTTGCTGGAATATTATTTACTGATTTACAACCTATATTAAACTTTATGGGAAAAAATGTTCATCTTGGCTTAGAAACAGGTGTAACATATTCTATAGGTTGGGAAGAAGATTATGATGGTGGAATTGGATTAGTTGTTGGTGGAACATTAGACTATTGGATTGAAGATTCTCCTTTAGGCATCCGATTATTTGGAAATGGTTATATGATGCCTCTTCCAGGAGATGGCATGACAGGATTTGGGAATGTTGGAGTTTCATTAATTCTTGCATTGAAGCGAGGAGAATAGATTATATTCATAATTAGCGTTTTGCATTAATGAAATATTTAGTCTACTGTTTTTCTGGTTTACTGTTATCACAAACATTATACCAAGGTTCAATAAATTTTTCATATAGTGGATCTGAAACAGGAGATTTTTCATCAGCGATAGATGATACCACCAATTTAGGTGGAGCTATAAATGTAACCATGAATGACTCTACATCTTTCATGATGATGGGCATTTCACCACAAGATGAAAATGTTTTTGATCTATTTGTAACCATTTTGCAAGATACCGTCTTCCCCGTTCAACCTCGAACCTGGGAATGGAATGTAAGTATTTCTGACCTTACTGACATTATAGGAAACCCTCTTAGTTTCCCTACATTAACAATTTTTATACCAGGATTAGACTCTACATTTGCTAATCAATGGCTTTCATTCTTTACTGATACCTCAAACGTTAATGATTCTCTTTCATTTGATTCACTATCTACTTCTTTCTTTGAAAACTTAATAGACGACATGTATATAAGTACGGAAGGCAATATTGAAATAACTGAAATAACTAACCAAGGTATAATAGGCAATTTTAATTGTACAATGTGGAAACCTTTATTTTCTTTTACATATATCAATAATGCAGAATTCAATCTTATGCCAATTGATATAGAAAATTTATCAATAAAATCAAATTTTAATATTCCAAATACTGTAACTCTTCATCAAGCTTATCCAAATCCATTTAATCCAATTTCAAAAGTTCCATACAACGTAGATATTGGACAAAATATCAATATTTCAATTTATGATATAAAAGGAAGAAAAATTGATAATCTAGTAAATCACTATCATGCTCCAGGAAATTATTTGACAAGATTTTCTGCTAACAATATATCTAGCGGTATTTACTTTATTGCTCTCAAGCACAAAGATGGTATCCAAACTCAAAAAATAGTTTACACAAAATAATTAATACTTTTAAATAATGGATAAAAATAATCTTGTATCTCATGAATCAATTAATGATTTAATGCTGCTCAAATGGGAAGATGGATTTGAATCATATATAAAATTAAAAATACTTAGAGAAAAATGCCCCTGTGCAAACTGTGAAGGCGAAAAAGATGTCTTTGGTAA
>CAZYDX010000071.1:2160-10856 GCA_964646455.1 uncultured bacterium
AATAAAAAATAGTGACGAAGAAATTTCAAGTATGGACTGGTATAAAGACAATTTATGTTTACTCCCAGAAAACTTGAATGGATATATTTTTTTTATTAATAAATCTGAGATTGATTCAAGAATAAATCAAACTAATACCACAGCAATTACTCCTAAGAAGGTTAGTTTTAATACTCCTGATTATAAAAAAATTATTCCTGGTTTTGATTCATTTGAAGCAATCGCTTTCAGAGGACATGAAGTCTATTTATCTATAGAAATCAAATTCGAAGATAGTATGGACTGTATCTTTGTAAGAGGTCATATTGATGATAAAACATTAGAGATCACAATCCCTGAACAAACATTTACTACGCTAGATGTCCCAACTTATGTTGATAACCTTTCTTATGAATCATTAATCATTAAAAATGAAAAAGTTTATGCATTATTCGAAGCAAACGGTGATAGTATAATGTCAAACCCTTATGCAATTTCTGTAACGGTCCCGGGAAATAAAATCAATAAACACCCCATCACAAACATAAATTATAGAATTACTGATGCAACTAAGATTGATAAAAATAATCGATTTTGGGCAATTAATTATTTTTTTCCACGAGATAAAAAGTCTTTAAAACCTGGTAAAGATCTCTTAATAGAAAAATATGGGCAGGGGCCAACACATAGTTTATCAGAAAGAGTCGAAAGACTCGTTGAATTCGAAATAAATAATGATCTTATCGTCTTAACAAATAGTCCACATATTGAGATTAAACTAGAGGGCAAAAAAACTTCTAGAAAATGGGAAGCTCTTGCTCGATATGAAAATAAGGGGTTTCTTATTGCTACTGATAAATATCCCAAGCCTAATACTATTCTAGCATACATTTCTAACGACTAAATTTGAGACCAAGAAACTCTATTATTTTCAAAAGTGTTTTATTTCTAACACTTTTATTCTCTAACCAAAATGATCAATATGTTTTGCTTGTTTCTTTCGATGGATTTCGAGCTGATTATATTGACTGGTTTAATACACCAAATTTCGATCAATTAAAAATAGATGGGGTTAAATCAGAAGGTTTAAAACCAGTATTCCCAACAAAAACTTTCCCAAATCATTACAGTATAGCTACTGGTATGTATATTGAAAATCATGGATTAATTGGTAATAATTTTTTCGATCAAAAGTTAGGAGAATTCTATACACTAAAAGATAGAGACAAAGTTGAAGATGAAAGATTTTATGGTGGGGAGCCCATATGGGCAACCGCAGAAAAACAAGGTGTAAAAACAGCTTCATACTTTTGGGTAGGATCCGAGGCAAATGTTGGAGGAGCACAACCATCTATTTGGAAAAAATATAATCAGAAGCGTCCTTTTGAAGCTCGAGTTGATTCTGTTATTAAATGGTTTAAAATGCCCGAATTCATTCGACCAAGGTTAGTTTTACTGTATTTCCATGAACCAGATGAAACAGGACATCATTATGGTCCAAGATCAGACAAAACTAGAAAGATGGTAGAAAAAATGGATGATCTATTAGGTTTGATAATTAAAAAAACAAAAACTTTAGATATATACGACCGGTTAAATTTTATTATTCTAAGTGATCATGGAATGACAGAAACAAACAGGAAAAAAATGATTCCATTAAACAACTATATAAATACAAAAAAAATTAAGGTTGAAGGTTCTGGTCCCTATGCACTTCTTTATAGTAATGATAAAAATGAACTAAATAAAGCTTTTGAAAGTCTAAAAGAAGTAAAACACATAAATATTTATAAAAAAAATGAAATCCCAAAAGATTGGCATTTTAATAATCATTATAGAATAAAAGATTTATTGGTCTTAGCAGATGAAGGTTGGACACTTTTAGAGAATGATCACAATGTTTCTGCTTACTTTTCAAAAGGAAATCATGGATATGATAATAGATTAAAAAGTATGAGTGCAATATTCTTTGCTAAAGGCCCATATTTTAAAAATAATTATAATGCCTCTATTATTAATAATATAGACATCTACCCTTTAATTGCACATATATTAAATATTATCCCAAATGATAGAATAGATGGAAAACTAGAAAACATAATTAATATATTAGTAGAATAATATCAATTACTATTTGGACTTTCCCTGGTTTGCAACAGATGCGATCTGTGCAGATATTTTATCTTGATCTCCTAAATAATATTTTTTTAATGGTATTAATCTTTCGTCTAATTCATAAACTAAAGGAGTTCCTGTAGGTATATTCAGTCCAACAATATCTTCTTTTGAAATATTATCTAAGTGCTTTACTAGGGCTCGTAAAGAATTTCCATGTGCAACAATCATTATCCTCTTCCCGGAAATTACATTAGGACTAATAGTATTTCCCCAATAAGGCAAAAACCTTAATACTGTATCTTTTAAACATTCACAAGTAGGAATATCTTCGTCTTTTAAGCTATTATATTTTTTATCAAATCTTGGATGTCGTTTATCATCTCTATCGAGTTGAGGCGGCCTAATATCATAACTCCTACGCCATATTAAAACCTGCTCATCTCCATATTTTTTTGCTGTTTCTAATTTATTTAGACCTTGTAAGGCTCCATAATGACGTTCGTTAAGTCTCCAATCATAAAATATTTCAATATTCATTTTTTTCATACTGCTTAAACAAATTTTCATGGTGTTTTTAGCTCTTTTTAAAACAGAAGTAAAAACCATATCAAATTCTATATTTTCTGCACTTAGTAATTCGCCTGCTTTTTTAGCTTCTGCTTCTCCTTTTGCAGTAAGGTCTACATCTGTCCACCCCGTAAATTTATTTTCCAAGTTCCACTGACTTTCACCATGCCTAAGTAAAACTAATTTCATTCTACTTTATCCTTTAATTAATGTTATTCTTTATCTCCATTTTCACTTTTTGAAAGTAAAAAAATTATCTAATTCTATACCTAATCCAAATCCCATACTGAACCATCCGGTGAAAATTTCTTCATTTGGTAAGCCATAAATTTTCCCATAAGTATTTATAAAAACTGGTATACTATTAAAATGATAATCCAGCTCTAACCCTGTACTTACACCAAACCCACTGTGATAAGAACCAACTTCTAATAACACAGATTTCCCAAAACGTTCTCCGCCAAATTTCAATAAATTATCTAGAACTATATTAGTACCAAAAAAATATGCATTCCCTTCATAATGTTGATTATTGGTCTTTTTAGATTCAAAATAATAGTCCAAAAATTCAAAAACAAAATTAAACTCTATTTTGCCAAGGTTTAAAGAAAATGGCGTTCTAATAGTAAAGCCGCTAAAAATATCTGGCTGGCGATATGATTCTGTAATTACTGTATCAACAATGACAGGGTTATCATATGTAATTACAATATTGGATTTGGTTACTATCTTTTTAACTAAATCAAATATTAGGGCTTCTTCATCTAATTTATCTTTATATGGCTTTAATAAATCTGGATTAATATCCCCAACGTTTACACCAAATGATAAACCTAGACTCCCCCAACCAGTAATAGTGCCCTCTTTTACTTCATCAAATGCTATTATAGATTGAGCATATACTCCTAAATAATATCGACTAGGTAAAAAATGATATCCAAAAGAACTACTAAATGATAATCCATATCCTGAGGACAACATTCCTCCACCAAATCTTAATGCAGCCTCTACATTTTGTGGTATCCAATCAAATTTTTTATTCAAATTATATTGAGTTGCTGCGAATGCACCAACGCCACTAATAAAACCAGTTGAATCCTGTATTGGTATATTATAAGATATTACTTCCATTCCTAAACTATACTTTTCACCTTTGATTATCATATTTCCTCTCGGAGCAAAGAAAAAACCATAAGATGGATACAAGGGCTCTGCACTTAGTGCTGACCCTCTAACTAATGGTAATCCATACCATGTGCTAGTAAGTACCGGGCTTATAAAAGTAATTGTGGTATCTTTATCAATTTTAATATCTTCCACAATCATAATCGTATCAGGTTTCCATTCAAAGCTATATGAATATTTATCTGGGTATGATAATTGAATAATTCTGCTTTCAACCTCTCGACCAGCTCCATCTAACGTTGTTTTTACTGTTTCTTCTTTTTCTAAAGAAACATCATATTTAATGACTTGTTCAATCTCATCTTTAGAATTTTTATAATGTATTTCTCTTAACCATTCTCCATTTTCCATAAATAAAATATGTCTCCCAACAAGCGTACTATCTGAACGAAAATAGGAAGACTGTATTGTTTCCATAGACAAGAGTGAATCAGATCTTTGCTTATAATGAAACCTATAAAAATAATATCGGATGCTATATTCGTCATAAATATCATAACGAATAGGTCTTCCATCTTTTCTGCTTTTTACCTTTGCTCGCCATCCAGGTTTTATTTCACTTAGTTTATGAGAAAATAATAAACTATCTAATCTTGTGATTAAACCATATTGATGAAATTTTATACTATATTCAGAGCGAATACCTTTACGGTTCCAAACTAAATGCCATGAGTCAATTTTTTTATCATGCTCATCATATTTTGTGACAGTTTTTATTTTCCCATTTTTGTTTTTTTTAGATTCGTAATATGGAACAGAAATAAAAAAATCTCGACTATTTTCTCCATCTAATTGTCTTCGATAAGGATTCCAATAACTATAAAATTTTGGTTTTTTACGAGATTTTGTTTTTGATATTTTTTCTTTTTTCTCCGCCTGAGCAAAAAGAACATCGTTAAAAGAAATAAAAAGAAAAACTAAAATCAGCCAATAAAAACGATTTTTTATTATGCTATACCCCAACTAATTAACATAATTAATACAAAAAATAAACTAAACCCAATCCAACTTCCTGCCGTTATACTTTTTTGAAATGCAAGCACATCTTGATCAAGGTTTTGATAGTTCAATACAATCTCTTGCTCTTTACCTTCTTCAACATATACATCTAATACTCCCATCCTTAATATATTATCCATCATTTTTTCTTTTGGAGATCTTGGGCTAGGCGTCAACGCAGGGTCATTAGGGAAATACCCAACCTGATGCCAACCAGGAAGGACATCTACAGCAAAATCTAATGGTGATTTCCCTACTAGTTGATTATCTACATAAATTGGTAAATCTTTCGTATCACATAATATTCTAATACTTGAACGTTCTCTCACATCTTTCCATGTTGTAGGATGCCGCCATCTATCTTTCATGACATCAAATGTATCAGGCAATTCCTCAACAATAAATGATTGAACTAGCTCACCCCCATCTTTAATTAATATCTTTTCATCACCTAAATAGTTAAGAATAACCAATAAGTTTTTACCCTTTGAATGGCGTATAAGTTGATAGGATTCGAGAGTCTTAGCAGTATTAAAAATAATTTGCACTGAACCATCTGTGTCTGCTGTTTCTACAGAAATAAGTGGATATTTATACTCTTTATCAAAAATATCTACTGAATTCAGTGAAATATTAAATAGGCTTAGTGTAAAATAATTTGTCCTATCTATCCATCCAGATACATCATCTCTATCAATTATATTATCAAATATAAATGAAATCTCAACCTTATCAGTCTCAGATATTACATCTACATGTACAATTTTTGATTGCCCCCGCCCAATCAGTTGAGAAAAGAATAGAAAAAAATAAACTAGTATAAAAAATTGTTTTAAACGAAAAACAAAATTTGGCATTTTTAACCAGGATCTTCCATATCGTTTAAAAAATTAAAGGTAATTTTTTGAGTTCTGCCTTTTGTAACATATACATCTCTAAAGTCTGGGTTAGGAATTCCTGATTGGTTAAACTTTTTTGCTCCCGGCACATCAATCCTGATTCTATGCCAACCAGCTGAAACTGGTAACCTTTTTCTTAGTGGTGTTTTTCCTATTTTTCTACCATCAAGATAAACATATACATCAGTTAAATCGCAACCAATTTTTAAATATGTCTTTCTTTTTTCTAGGTTAGGTTCTATAGCATATGCTGCTAAATCTTCAGTGCTCTTTTTATTAATGTATTTTTGTTGAGTTTTGACATTAGATATAGAAGATTTTTTTTCAGAATTTTTCTTTTTTCTTTTTTCAGAGTTTTTCTTTCTTTCAATAATATCTTTTTTTAATGTTGTTAAATTTTTATCCTGAATATTTTTTACAATATCATTTTTAGAAGTTTGTTTTTCATCATTTTTTATTTTGGGAGTATTCTTAACTATAGCTAAATCATTTTCATCCTTAACTTTTTCATTCGGATTACTAGGTTGCAAAGGACCGTAGGTTAATGAAGTCTTTGGTACAGTTTTTTGATTACCTGACCAATGCTTTTCCCAAATATCTGATTCAGAATTATTTTTCTGCATTTTACTATTATCTAATTTGTCTTCAGTACTGTACCAATTATTATACCATACGAAATATTTTTCCGGACCATATTTCTCACGAGCATCTATAAAAGAATCATAAAATGGCTTCCCTTTTGAATCTTGGTTAGTTAACGAAAAAATCTTATTCTTATTTTCGTTTTCAGATCTTTTTATATCAGCAATATTATCTCCATCTAATGCATGCCATATATGAATCAAAAAAACTCTATTAGAAGGAGAATGAAATATTTCAAAATCTGATATATAATGTTCCATTAAAAATCCTACTTGGACAGATTCCTGGTTTTGAATACCCTCAATCTCTAGTAATGGGGGTTTCGCCTTTAGATTATCTAAAACATTTTCTGCAAACACAGCTTCATTTAATGTTAGATAAAACCAATTCTCTTGACCAACCCACCCTGTAATATTATTAACATCTGGTGCATTGCTAACAACTATTCTAATCAGAATACCATTGGTTTTTTCATGGTATGTTACAAGTTGAACTTGGTGCGCATTCATATTCCCTAAAAGGGTTGAAAATATCAAAACGAAAATCCAATTTCTCATTTTTGGTTTTCACTAAGTTGATTTTGTAATCTCATTATTTCTTTAATTTCCTTGCTAGGACTATTCCCAGACAACTCTTTATTTTGAACAATACCACGCAATTCATTAATCTTGTTTTTAATAGGTACTGATTTTAAGGTTTTAATGCAGTCAATAACAATTTGTTCAGAAGATACACCTTTCTTTTCATTAATTAACAACTTAGATATCAATTCTCTTTCCATTTTTTCTGGAAAGTATTCTATTAGCTTGGAATTTTCTGCTGATTCATTGGTTACTATTTTACTTACAATTTTTCTAAGTAGTTCATGAGAAAACAATTCAACGTCAATTACTTTTTTAAGTTCTTTTCTATGTTCTGTAGTTGCGTGAATCAATATTTTTGTAAGCTCAAGTTCTGCTCTATGTACTTTAGAAGTAAACTTAATATCATTATTTATATCATTTGTAATTACTTCTTTTTTATAGCTCTTTTTTGAATTTAGTATCTTTAATAACTCTATTTCACTAATCTTAAATTTTTCAGATATATCTTTGATTAGTTCATTCTTAATTATTATATCATTTATTTCTTTAATATTTGATAAAAGCTCATGTAAATAATCTCTTCTATCAGTTCCTTTTAAACCAATAGCCTGATGAAATTCTATATGAAAATCAAGAAATGGCTTCGGAGTTTCTATCGCTAATTGTATTTCACTAGACCCTTGCTCCAACAACCAATCATCTGGATCTAATTGGTTGGGTGGTCGTACAACATATGCATCCATACCGGCTTGATATAGGATAAATCCAGCACGTATTGCAGCATTGCCCCCTGCAGAGTCACCATCATAGAGTAATATGACTTTATTTACTAACTTGGATAACATACTAGCGTGGTTTCGCGTTAAAGATGTTCCTGATACTGAAACAACAGATTTTATACCTGCCTGATATAACTGTAATAAATCCATATATCCTTCAACTAATATTGCATAATCTGACTTACGGATATCATCCTTTGTTATATGCAATCCATATAATGTATTGCTCTTCTGATACAGTGATGTTTCAGGCGAATTCAAGTATTTTGCAACATCATTTTTTTCAAAATCTCTCCCACCAAAAGCAATGACTCTCCCTGATTGATGAAAGATTGGGAACATAATTCTTGATCTAAAACGATCAAAGATTCCTTTATCCGACCTAATAAGTAAACCTGATTTCATTAAACTATCATTAGAACCTTTCGTTTTTATTCCATTATAAAGACTGTTCCAACTATCAATTGCAAATCCAATTCGGAATTTTTTAATAATCTCTTCATTCAGATTTCGTTCACGCAAATATTGTAAGGGTTTTCCTCCAGAAGCAGAAAATAAATTATTTTGATATAATAACGTTGCTTTTTCATGAACATCGTACAAAAAAGAATATTCACTAGACACTGAATCTTTTTTAGATATATCTAAAATTATATTATATCTATCAGCTAAAGATTTAACTGCTTCATAAAAATTTAATTTTTGAAATTCCATTAAAAATGTAAAAACATTCCCTCCATTGCCACATCCAAAGCAATGATATATTTGTTTAGATGGAGACACACTGAAAGAAGGTGTATTCTCATCGTGAAAAGGGCAAACACCAAAATAGTTTACACCTTTCTTTTTTAGCTCTAATTCTTTTGATATGATATCTACTATATCAGCTTGATCTCTAATTCTATCAATTGTGCTTTGTGGAATTTTTGGCATTATGGCTGAAC
>CAZYDX010000072.1:0-10762 GCA_964646455.1 uncultured bacterium
ATGATTAATAACACTTACCTTGCTAACGCCTAATTCGTATCCACCTATTGCCCTCGGTTCTTTTTTTACTTTGCCATATACGATCACTGAATCTTCTTGATTTAATTTTTGCTCAAGATTAAACGTATCTTTATCACACTCGCCATCAACGACAACACATTGTAATAATCCACTGCCATCTCTCAGAATTAAAAACCAAATTTTTCCTACACTACGTCTATTATATACCCACCCTTTTATCTCCACATCTTGGTCAATGTATTGGTCTAATTTATATATAGTTACAGTTTCCATTTATCATTCCTCTCTACCATGTAGTCATAATATCATTAATTATATCTTCTGCAATCTTTTGAACAGCAACTTTAGAAGCAAATAATCTTGGCTCTCCAAATTCATCATCATCATCAGAATCAACTTTACCATCATTATCATTATCGATTCCATCTGTTCCTATATCACCGCTTAATCCGTAAGCTCCCCATCCAGAGTAATTGCCCTTTAGTAAAGTTTTATCATTCTTATTATCAAGCCACTCAATATTAACATCAATTTTATAACGATATTCAGAAACAGATTCATTTTTATTATATGTGTATGGTCCATCAGTTACTTTTTTAACTGTACCACGCAAAATAGAATCAGCATTATCATCAATCACTTTCAAAATACCTTCATCATTAAACCTATTTTGAATTCCATCAGTTATATTCTCTGCTATACCAAACTCAGCCGTTTCATTCTCAACCATTGGTATGGATATTGTTTTTATATGTGGGGGCAAGGAGCCAGACAATGAATAAAAACCACAAGAGCATAAGATTAATAATATCATTAGGTTTACAATTTTAATTTTATTTTGATTAATCATGTATTATTCCGCTTAATCTTTGGCTCTAGATTATAATCCTCAATTTTTCTATACAATGTTCGCTCACTTACGCCTAATGATCTGGCCGTTTTTCTTCTATTATTATTATAGAATCGAAGGGTTCTAATGATTGCCTCTTTCTCGAGGTCTTTCATTCTTATTTCACCTATGGCATCATCTCGTATTAAAGGCTGTCCATCCTCTGTTACCTCCATATTAGCTTCTGGTATAGGAGTGATAACATTCATGTTATCATTTGGTATTATTGGACTTACTCCAATAATATTATTATCCTTATCAACCGATAATAAATTTCTTATAATTTCTGTGTCCTGTCTCAATAGAAATAACTGCCTAAGTATTATATCTATTTCTGCTTGTTCAGATGATCTATTTACAGCAATTGGAAGTTGATGATTCTCAATAATTGAACTTGGCAGTACTTCATTAAGCTCTCGATTAACCATATCTACTGTTATACGCTCGCCTTTTTCCAAGACCATAATTTTTTCAACAAAATTCTTTAATTCTCTAATATTTCCAGGCCAATCATATTGTTTCATAACTCGTATTGCATCAGGCATAAAACCTCTATATAATATTTCATTAGATCTAGTGAACTCCAAGGCGAACCTCTCTACAAAATGATTAATATCTTCAACCCTCTCTCTTAATGAGGGTATATGCACATTTACAGTTTTAAGGCGATAAAATAGGTCTTGACGGAATTGATCTTTTTTAACTAACTCTGATAAATTCTTATTTGTGGCTGCCAGTACACGTACGTCTGTATATCTCACCTTAGACTCACCTACCCTCATGTATTCGCCTGTTTCTAATACTCTTAATAATTTTACTTGTGTCTCTAGAGGAGCTTCTCCTATTTCATCTAAAAAGATTGTTCCCTTATTTGCCTGCTCGAAATACCCTTTCCTATCTTCAGAAGCTCCAGTAAAAGAACCTTTTTTATGACCAAATAATTCACTCTCAATAATACCCTCTGGTATCGCACCACAGTTTACTGTTACCATTGGAATATTAAATCGTTTACTGTGCTTATGGATAGCTCTAGATACAACTTCTTTACCAACGCCAGATTCACCAGTTATTAATACAGAAATATCTACGGGTGCTACTTGCGATATCATTCCTAAAACTTCTAATATTTTTTCAGAAGTACCAATTATGCCAGATTGTTTTTGTAAACGTTGTATATCTAATTTCATAAACCTAATCCTATAATTTTATATATTGTAGATTTTCCAAGTAGAATCAATAATTGTAAATAAATCAGAATATTTTGGGCTCCAATTGATAAGTTTTTTTGCTTTTTCTGACCCTGCTATCAAAGTGTCAGGGTCACCCTCTCTTCTATTCACTATATTATAATCTACATTTTTATTACTTACTTTTTTAACCATGTTAATCACATCAAACACTGAGTGACCTTCTCCAGTTCCCAGATTAATTAGTAAATCTTCATCGTGATTAGATAAATAATCCAGTGATGCTAGATGACCTATTGCTAAATCACTTACATGAATATAATCTCGCATACCGGTACCATCTTTAGTTGAATAATCATTGCCATATATATTTAAATGTTTTTGATATCCTGATGCTACTTCCATAACGATTGGTATAAGATTTTGTGGGTTAATCTCCTTACCGGTTATTTTTTGGTCTATGTCATAACCTGCAGCATTAAAATATCTAAGAGCAGCATATCTCAGGCCTTCTAGCTTACTAAACCACTGGAGATTGCGCTCAATAACTAGTTTGGTATACCCATAATAGTTAATAGGATTTAGAGAATGGGACTCATCGATTGGGTTATATTCTGGCTTACCATAAACAGCAGCACTTGAAGAAAAAATGAACTTATCAATATTATTTATAATACAAGCTTTTATAAGATTGATACCGCCTATAATATTGTTATTTGCATACTTTGTAGGATCAGTCATTGATTCTCCAGCCGCTTTATAGGCAGCTAGATAGATAATTGAACCAAAACGATGAGAAGTCATAACACTCGATATATCTTTTTCTGAAAGAGTAGAACCAATATAAAAAGGAATAGAATCATCAACATTTTCCTTGAATCCACTTGATAGGTCATCAAATACTACCACTTCATGACCTGCTTTTACAGCTTCTAAAACAACATGAGAACCAATATATCCAGCCCCACCAACTATTAATATTTTCATATAGCCACTGTCTTAATATTTTTTTCTATATTATCTATCTCATCTCGAATTTTTGCTGCTTTTTCGAAATCCAACTTTTCTGCAGATTCTATCATTTCTTTTCTTAACTCCAACAATATCATTTCTTTTTCATCCTCTGTCATTTGATTAAAATCCAGATCTTGCGAGATTGTATTATCATCCTCTTCAAATGAACCAGCGACTGATGTTGAAAGCATAATTTCATCAATGGATTTATTAATACTTTGAGGTATGATATTATTTTCAAGATTATATTGATTTTGCAATTCTCTTCTTCTTTGTGTTTCTTGAATAAGATTCTGCATTGCATCGGTTATTTTATCTGCATACAAAATAACAGTCCCCTCAATATTTCTCGCTGCTCGGCCTGCTACTTGCATTAAACTACTTTTTGATCTTAAAAAACCTTCTTTATCAGCATCTATAACAGCCACCAGGCTAACTTCTGGAAGATCCAGACCTTCTCTTAATAGATTAATACCAATTAATACATCAAAACTACCGATTCTTAAATCTCTTAATATTTTTACACGTTCGACACTATTTATATCAGAGTGAAGATAGCGAACTCTAATATTGACTCCGCTTAAGTAGTCTGTTAAATCTTCGGCCATTTTTTTTGTTAGTGTTGTGACTAATACTCTCTCTTGATTTTTGGTTCTTTTTCTTATTTCACCTATCAGATCATCAATTTGGCCAGTTGTCTTTCTCACTTCTACTTTAGGATCAAGTAAACCTGTAGGCCTTAGAAGTTGCTCAATCACAACACCATTGCAAAATTCTAACTCTGTAGCTGAAGGCGTTGCAGAAACAAAAATAAATTGGTTCTGTGCTTTTATAAATTCCTCATATTTTAAAGGTCTATTATCGAGTGCACTAGGAAGTCTAAACCCATGTTCTACAAGAGAAATTTTCCTTGCTCGGTCCCCGTTATACATCGCTCTAATCTGAGGTAGAGTCACATGAGACTCATCTAATATTGTAATATAATTATCAGAAAAAAAATCGATTAATGTAAATGGCTTTTCTCCTTCTTTTCTTCCGGAAAAAAATCTTGAATAATTCTCGATTCCGGAACAGTATCCTAGCTCAATCATCATTTCAATATCAAAATTAGTACGCTGCTCAAGGCGTTGCGCTTCAAGAAGTTTATTATTAGACTTTAAAAAATCAAGTCTCTGGCCAAGTTCTTGTCTTATTTGCTCAATAACTTGTAAAGTTTTTTCTTTGTCAGCGACAAAGTGTTTTGCAGGAAATATTACACACGAATCAAGCTCTTCTATTATCTCCCCGGTAAGATAATCAAACTTAGAAATTTTATCTACCTCAGTACCAAAAAGCTCTATCCGAATGCATAGGTCTTCATATGCAGGAAAGATCTCAATAATATCTCCCAGCACACGAATATTTCCTCTCTCTAGTACCTGATCATTCCTTGAATAATGTATATGAACTAGGTCCGATAATAGTTTTCTTCTGTCAAGTATTTTTCCTAAAGTAATTTTTACGGAATATTTAATATACTCATCAGGCGCTCCTAGACCATAGATGCAGGATACTGAAGATACAACTATCACATCTTCTCTGGCCATTAATGAGCTGGTTGTCTTTAGCCTAAGTTTATCAATCTCATCATTGATAGAGGCATCTTTTTCTATATAAGTATCTGTAACTGGCAGATATGCTTCAGGCTGATAATAATCATAGTAACTGATAAAATATTCAACAGCATTTTTCGGAAACAACTGTTTTAATTCACCATATAACTGAGCAGCAAGCGTTTTATTATGTGACATTACTAGCGTTGGCCTCTGTATAGCCTCTATTACGTTTGCCATAGTAAAAGTTTTGCCTGAGCCCGTAACACCCAATAAGGTTGCATAGCGATTACCATCATTAACTGATTTTGTTAAATTAGAGATTGCAGAAGGCTGGTCACCTTTTGGTGTAAAATCAGATATAATTTTAAAATCTGCCATAATGGCTAATTTACAAACTTTTTCAGAGAATCGTCAATGGCAGACTTAGTAATATTATTTATTATTGAAGTATCCTTTTTGAAACCCTAATAATTTCCTTACTTAGCTTTTTAGAAAGACCAGTTTTCATAGAAATAATATCAGGCTTTAGGTAGGCTAATTCTTCTAATCCTTCAAACTCAATAAATAATTTCTGTATAGTTTTTTCTCCGATACCATCAATCTTTAATAAAGGTGATTCTAACATAGATTTATTCCTCCTATTACGCTGGAAAGAAATAGCAAACCTATGAGCCTCATCTCTTATTCTTTTCAATAAAACTAAGCCAGAAGAATCTCTATGAATTATTTGCGCATCAGGATTACCTGGAATAAATATTTCCTCAAGTCTTTTGGCTATACCTATTACAGGTATATAATCTAGACCTAGATCTCTTAAAGCGGATGTTGCCATATTTAATTGGCCTTTCCCTCCATCGATTAATATTAAATCTGGGAAAGAGGCATTTTCTTTCTTTAAACGGCTATATCTCCTGAAAACAACTTCTCGAATAGATGCAAAATCATCAATTTTTTTTACTGATTTAATATTAAACTTTCTATAATTATTTTTATGTGGCTTACCATTAATAAATGAGACCATGGAAGCGACAGTATTCGTTCCACCTAAATGAGAAATATCAAATCCTTCTATATTCTTTGGAGGTACCTCTAGATTTAAATCATTTTGTAGTTGTAATAATATATTCGGAACCTGTTCTTTAAACTTTGTTCTTTTCATTATCCACTCATTTAGAAGTAGTTCAGCATTTTTAATGGTAATAGCTAGTTCTTTTGATTTTTCACCTATTTTAGGATATTCAAACCTCACTTTCTCTCCTCTTTCTTTAATTAAAAGTTTCAATAGGTCATCATCATTTGTTGGTTTTTTAGGCAATGAAATAAGTGGAGGAATAAGATTACTATCCATATAAAACCTTGTGATCACAGTTTTAAAAGTGTCTGCATCTGTACCAAATAAATTTTGTAATGATATTTTTTCTCTACTATAAATAAAACCATTCCTTATTCTTATAATTACCATAATACCTATATTATTGTTACTCGCCAGTGCAAATATATCTCTATCATCATAATTAGACCGGATTTGGCTTTTTTTTGAACTAAATCCATTTACCGCATTTAATTGATCCCTGTATCTTGCTGCATCTTCATACAGCATACTCTTTGATGCAATTAACATTTTTGATTCGATATATTTTTCTATTTTATCAGTATTTCCTTTCATAAAAGCGATAACATGTTTTATCATTTCATTATAGATTTTTTCAGATACCAGACCCTCGCAAGGTCCCTCACATCTTTTAATATGGTAATCTAGGCATAACGATATCTTATTTTTACTAATAATTGTATCGTCTAAATAAAAACTACAACTTCTAATAGGAAAAACTTTATGCATAACTTGAAGGATCGTTCTAAGTCGACGAGAATCCGTATAAGGTCCGTAATATTTTGACCCATCTTTTTTTATTTTTCTTGTTAGCAAAACCTGTGGAAAAGGTTCATTTGTTATTTGTATGTACGGGTACGATTTATCATCTTTCATAAGCACATTATATTTAGGCCTATGCTTTTTAATAAGATTTGCTTCTGTAAGAAGAGCCTCTACTTCATTTTCTACAACAATCCACTCCAGATCAAATGCATTTTTCATCATGGAATTAGTTTTCGATGATTTATTTTTCTGGTTTTGAAAATAGGACTGAACTCTTTTTTTAAGGTTTTTTGCCTTACCAATATAGATAATCTTATTATCTTTATTTTTAAAATGATAAACTCCAGGAAGAGTTGGTAGCAATTTTAATTGTATGTGATTATCATCCATCAGATGAAGTGTAACTACTTTATATTAATTATGAAAAATTATTATTTAGTTGGCTTTTCTGCTAATTCGACCAAAACACCACCAGTAGATCTAGGATGTATAAATACTATTTTATAGCCTTCTGCTCCAATGCTAGGAATCTCGTTTAAAATACTAATTTTATATTTCTTAAGTTCTACTATTGCAGTATTTATATCATCAACCTCAAGACAAATATGATGTATTCCGGGTCCGCGTTTTTGAAGAAATTTATGAATTGGAGAATTCTCATCTAAGGAATCGAGCAATTCAATTTTCCCTTTCCCTGTGTCAAAAATTTTTGTGCTAACACCTTCTGTCTTAACGTCTTCTGTGTGAGTATGTAAAATATTTAAAATATTCTCCCAAAATGATGATGATGTATTTAGATCATTGACCGCTATTCCTATGTGTTCTATCCCAATTATTTTCATAATCTATAATAGTCCTTCTTCTTTATTAATCAGCGACAGCCCCATGCCTGTATTATTTGCTGAAAGCATTAGCCGCCCATCTTTAATTGATACCCCAGCGTATGGGTCATTGCTTATTAGAAGGTTCCCATCTAAATCTACAACATCTACCATACTAGCTAAATGAGCGGCTGCTGTAATACCAACAGATGATTCTACCATACACCCAAGCATTATTTTCATATTCAATTCTTTTGCAACTTTGATCATATTTAAAGCCTCATCAATACCACCACATTTCATTAGCTTAATATTAATACCATCAAAAGCGCTTTCTATTTCTGTAATATCTTTTGAGACAATACTATTTTCATCTGCATAAAGCGGTAGAGGTGATACTTTTCTTAGTAATTCAGTATCATGTAATTTGTCAGCGGGAAATGGTTGCTCTATAAACTCAACATTTCTGTCTGCGAGCCAGAATGACATTTCTTTCGCCATATCATAGGTCCAGCCTTCATTAGCATCAACCCGAATTATTTTATCTGTTTTCAAGCGTATCTGTCGAATTATTTCCTTGTCATTTTCTGGTGTCCCAAGCTTTACCTTCAATATGCTATATGGTGATGAAGCTTGTACCTTCTCATCAAGCTCATTCATATTACCTATGGCTATAGTAAAACTTGTTTTTGGAAGCAATTTAACATTTAACTTTAGAATTTCATATAATGCTTTATTTTCCTTTTGGCCCCACCAGTCCCAGATTGCCATATTAACAGCTGCCTCTAATGAGCTTATACCCATTAACTGCGGTTTCATAAAGCTCCATAATTCACTCCTTGATTGAAAATTATCTGCCAGTGAAATGCCATTATTTAGAACAGATAATATTTTTTCAGTAGATTCATTATATCTTAGTGAGGGCGCCGCCTCACCCCTACCAATAATGTCACCATCAATAAGATAAAAATAGATAATATCATAGAAGTCATTTGAGCTTCTGGAGATTCCAAAGGAGTGATTAAGTTTTATTCTATATGTAGAAAATTTTATTTTCATTTTTCTATTACATCATTTATAACCTCGATTAAATCAGAATTCCCAAATCTAATTAGATCCGTAGTAGGCATTTGATACTTTGACTGATAATAACTCACCTCTTCAATGGCTTTATTTTCATCTAGTGCAAAAGTTAATAAGTTTATCCCTAAAAATTTGGTTTTCTTAAAGGGATTCATTAAATCTAAATGTAATTTCATAAATCTATCTAAGTCAGGTATTTTTTGTCCCATAACATCTTTTTCTCTATTTACATCATGTGTTAGAATGAGGTAATCAGGCATACTACCGTGCAAAAGACCAAGAGTTACGCCAGAATACGCAAAATTTGCTATAGACCCCTGTCCTTCTACTACCACCAAATCAGTTTCTTCTTTTATATTGCTATCGATTGCATGTTCAACCTCTCCAGCCATAAAATCAGCGATAACAGCATCAACGGCAATGCCTTTTGAAAGTAAGATTCCTGTCTGCCCTGTTCCAATAAACTCAATATTTTTATTATATAAAGATAATCTTTTTTTTATCTCCCATGCTGTTGTCATCTTTCCTGTATCACAATCACTACCAACTACCAATAAAACTGGTACTTCTCGATTTTTCCAGGTTCCTTTTGGAAAATGAGGCTCTCCTGGTTTTTTACGTAAATCTATAATCTTTGCATTTTTCTTTTTTGCAATACTTGCTAATTCTTTATCATTTGATAAAAAATCATGCATACCACTAACCACATCTAGGCCATTTTCTAATGCGGTAATCAACTCAGATTTCACTTTTCTATTTATTTTCCCACCTTGCGGTGCATTGCCAATGACAAGAGTATCTGGACTATATTGTTTTGACTCATTAAATGATGACACAACGGGAATTTTTCCACCCACACCAATGACATCTTGAGAAAATAATCCTTTCTTGCTTGGATCAATAACAGCTACGACTTCATTCGTTCTATAGCGTATTAACATATTCCCAGTTTTATTTTCTATATAGTCAAAAGAGTCTATAGATAGTATAACAAAACGAGCCATTGTCGATTAATACTTAGGAGGTCTCTTTTCTACAAAGGCAGTAAGACCTTCTTTGGTCTCCTTTGTCTCAAATAATTCTGAGAATTTTTTTGCTTCAAATGATAAACCTTTATTTAGTTTAGTCCCAGAAGAGAGATTTATCAGTTTAATCGATTCCGAAATCGCATTGGGGCTATTTTTTAAAATCAATTTAGCAATATCTAAACATGAGCTAATTAACCCTTCTTTCGGAGCGACCTTATTAACTAATCCTATATTTAACGCTTCTTCAGACTTAATATTCCTCCCAGTTAAAATTAACTCATTTGCCAAGCCTTTTCCGACTACTCTTGGCAACCTTTGAGTACCTCCCCATCCAGGTAATAAGCCGATCTTAACCTCTGGCTGTCCAAAAACGGCATTTTCACTTGCAATACGAATATGGCATGCTAAAGCAATCTCACAACCACCTCCAAGCGCAAAGCCATTTACGGCCGCGATAATAGGCTTGCTCGAAGTCTCTATTATATTGGTAAGCCTATGTCCGTATTTTGCAAAATCATAAGCTTCCTTATTATTCATCTTCTGCATCAGCTTAATATCTGCGCCCGCTATAAACGCCTTATCTCCTGCACCAGTAACAATTATAACCTTAATATCGCCGTTTGAAATTAATTTTTCTATTTCATCAATAAATTTGATGATAACATTTTTATTCATTGCATTTAATGATTCAGGTCTATTAACTGTTAAAATTGCTATATTATTATCAACTTTTGTCTCTATTTGCATATTTTATTTCCAAAAGGTTCTACTAAATAACACAATCACAGTAAAAATCTCTAATCTCCCGAGTAGCATACAAAAAGATAGTATCCATTTCCCTGCATCTGGTAGGAGTGCATAATTATCTGTCGGGCCAAAAGAATTTAGTCCTGGCCCAATATTGCCCATTGCTGAAGCAGCTGCACCAATTGCTGACATCAGGTCTACACCCATAAACGTTAATGCTATTGATGCTATTGCAAAAGATGATACGAAGAATAAAAAGAATCCCAATGTATTACGAACAACATCCTCATTAATGTGCTGCTTACCAATACGCACTGGAATTAATGCCCTTGAATGCAACATTCTTCTTGTTTCTAAACCTGCATATTTAATCAAAACCATGCTTCTAATTACTTTCATTCCGCCACCAGTAGAACCACCCATCGCACCTATAAACATTAAAGATAAAAGAACTGCTTGTGCAAAAATAGGCCATAACTCGTAGTCAGAAGTTCCAAATCC
>CAZYDX010000073.1:0-10628 GCA_964646455.1 uncultured bacterium
CTGTGACCCCCGGATTAGAAATCCGGTGCTCTATCCAGCTGAGCTACCGGGGCATATTGTATAATTATTGGATGCCAAAATTACTTTTAGATTTATCATTTTTCGAATTAAAATATTGACGGATTTTCTCGACGAGGCCTCGTCGAGAAAATTCTTGACATCAACGATTATAAATTCGTACTATTCAATGGCAGAGGAAGAGAAATTTTGCTCTAACCACAACCATAAAAACAAATCGAAAAAATAAACGGAGGATTAAATGGCTGAAGTAGTAAAAAATACTGGTGTAACTAAAGAAAAAGGTTATCTCTATTATCTTGATAAACAGGGCGATGTTTCTCGTTCAAAAATGGCACGTGCAGGCAAAGGTGGCGGAAACGCAGAAAAAGTTGCTACAGCAGGTGTAACTAGAGAAGCTGGGTTTCTATATTTTATAGACAAAAATGGTGATGTTGCAAGATCACCTATGGCTCGAGGGCGGAAATAAAATAGATCGTTAAAAAAAGCCCTCAATTGAGGGCTTTTTTTTGCTTTGCAGTTTATATAAATGTCTTAAATTCTGCGAGGAGGTTTCTGATATCCGTAAGAGATATAAATAGAAAAATGAATAATATTATAAAAATAGCTATATCAACTATTTTAGTGTGGGTTGCTGTCAATCCACTAGGTATTTTATATGGAGATGATGACCAATTGTTTGGTGGGAAAAAAGATGATGAATCAGATTCAAAAAATAATGCTGCAAAGAAAATGATACAAGATGAGACGCCAATAAAAGAGATGCCAAAACTAACACCGCCTATTACTAGAAATAAAATTGAATCTGTAATACCGGTGAAAAGATTACCTGATGGCTGGGTTTTTAGAGATGAGTTGCTTGCCCCTTGGGCTACAAGTCTACCAGCGGTATTAACTATTGTTCCAGATACAACGGTTGAAGTTGTTTATACTGACGAGTCAAGAACTACAAAGGATGGAATTGTTCTACCAATTAAAAGAGCAACAGTTGAGTTTAATTATGTAACTAGATTAACTATAGAAAGAATTACTCTAGGCTTTGTTAATATTGATTATGTGTATAGCACAACAAACAATAGTGACTCTCATTATATTCTAGAGAGCGTTGTCAAAAAAATAAAGCTTAAAGATACAGGGTTTCCTCAATTAACTGCAGAAGATGTAATTAAACATAAGGTGCTTATGGAATATGGAACTCCAAAGGAATATGATGGAGTGTGGCACAATTATGGTGATGAAAATTCAATCTTTAGAGTGAGAAAACTAGATGAGAGGAATGTGAAAGTAGAGGTAGATGGTTTACAGATTGCAGACAAACTAAATAAGGCAATTGAAGATGTTTATTCTCAACAAGGGATTGAATATAAAAAGCGTCTGATGATGGATGGTATTGACCTGTAACCCTCTGTATATAGATTTTATTACATACTATATTAGAAGGCCTGTTTTATCGGGCCTTTTTTTATTTTTTATTTTTTCTTATTCGCAAACCTTTGGATTTGATTATAAACCTAAAATATCAAATATTGAGATTATCGGTTTATCTAAGACCAAACCATATATTGTCAAACGTGAAATACACCAACCAATAAATTCTCTTATTGATTCTTCCATTGTAGAGCTTGATAGAAATCGTATTTTTAACTTAGGATTATTTGATGAGGTCAGCTGGCGATTAGTTCCATTAGAGGATGGGCATGCTATTTTACAGTTTAGTTTAATTGAGTCTCTCCATAAGCTACCGCCATTAATACTCCCTAGCTATGATGAAGAGAAAGGTTGGTCACTACGTGGTGTTTTTATGATAAAAAATTTTCAAGGAAAGAACAGAACGATTGAATTAAATGGTAGCGCAGGTGCTCAGAAGAAAATACAACTATTGTTTAGTGACCCCTGGATATTTGGCAACCATATTTCTTTACTTATGTATGTAGAAAAAAACTCGTACAAACATTTATTTCTTGATAGAAGTGTAGATATAAATACCATAAGAATGGAATTCGGAAAATGGTATGGTGAAAAAATAAAGGTGAGGTTTTCTCCTGCTGTAGTTGGCAGAGTTTATAGAAATGATATTGATACGTTAAGGTATAATTACTTTATACCTAAGCTAAAAATTGTATACGATACCAGAGATATTTATTGGCATCCTAGAAAAGGAATGAAGTTGATTAATAAATTTGTACCAATGTTAGGTCAAAATGAATTTATTATTTGGGACCAGTCTTATAGTATCTATCTACCAATATTTGATTCTAAACATGATATAACGCTTGCAATGAATGTAACCTCAAAAAAGAAATGGGGATATAAAGATGATGTGTGGTTAAGCTATTTTGGTAATACATATAATATTAGAGGGTGGGATCTTCCAGGAGTAATAAAAAATTATTCTGTGTCAGAAAATTATCGTTTTGGACATGAGTATATATTGTCATCTATTGAAGTCAGAAAATTAATTATTCCTAAGCATCGATCGAAGCGCGGGATATTAAATGGTTTATGTATAGCCGGATTTATAGATGGCGGTTTTATTTTTAATAAATGGTCAAATATAGATGGAGAAAATTTTATGGGTGGTGCTGGTTTGGGAATTAGAATACCTATTCCGATATTGGAATCTATTCGAATAGATTTAGCTTGGGGTATTAGAAATAAAAAATTTAATGATAGTCCAGTATTGCACTTTGGAATACAACAAAAGTTTTAAACATATATTATTTAATTATTATTCATTTCTTTTTGGATCAATATTTTTTTCATCGATTTCCCTCCACCATATTGACCTAAATCACCACTAGATAAAATAACTCGGTGACATGGAATGATAATTGGAATAGGGTTAATGGCATTTGCATTTGCAACTGCTCGGAAAGCATTTGGGTTTTGTAAGTTTCTTGCAATATTTTTATAAGAGAATGTCTGTCCATAAGGGATTTTACGAACCTCATTTAGCACTTTTTGATAGAATGGCGGCAATTCTAATTTTAGTCTAATATCAAACTCTTTTCGGCTATCCATGAAATATTGAGTCATTTGATTAATTACATTTTTCATGAAGGGTGTATATCTATTAGGGTTAGTTAAATTCATAGATACAGGTTTTAATTTATTTGGCAAAATAATCTTAATAAGATTTGTTTCACTAGCAAGTATTCCAAACTTTCCTAAATCAGTTTTTAGAATCGAATATTGCAATGCTAAAAAAATAAATTATTTATGTTTTTATTTTTTTGGTTGCATATGGACTACTATTAAGCTAGCAACAAATATGCTGGAGTATGTTCCAACTAAGACACCTACAATTAATGCGAATGAAAAATAGTGTATTACTTCTCCACCGAAAAAATATAGTGTTAGGACTACAAATAATGTAGTCAAAGAGGTTATAATTGTTCGACCTAATGACTCATTTATACTCTTATTTACTGTTTCTAAAATGGATTCTCTTTTTAGGATTTTTAAATTTTCTCTTATTCTATCAAATATAACGATAGTGTCATTAAGAGAATATCCTACGATTGTTAAGAAAGCAGCAATAACAGATAATGATATTTCATATCCAAGTATAGAAAAAATTCCCAGGGTAATTATCACATCATGAGCAATAGCTGCTATTGCACCAATCGCAAAAGTAAATTCAAAACGGAAGGAAATATATATAAGAATCAGAGTAATAGCGTATAGAATTGCCATTATTGCTTTTCCACTTAGTTCAGACCCTACCTTTGGACTAACTTTATCAATAGATAATATAAAATCATCTTTATTCTCAGGTAATAAGTCAGGGTATATGCTTTTTAAAATGTCAATAAAGTTTTGAGAAAAGTTTTCGGGCTCATTTTTTAAATTGCCTAATCTAATAGCTACGCTAGATGTATTACCAAAATGTTTAATCTCGGAAGTGCTAAAATCAAATGATTGCCCGCTAATTTTTACATTTTTTAATCTTGTACGTAAATCATTAATATTAATTGATTCAGTATATTGAACAGTTACTAAAGTACCTCCTTTAAAATCAATACTTAGCTTTGGGCCATTATTTATTACAAGAGAAAATATACCAGCTAGTATTATTGCCCCTGATAATAAAATGGTAAACCTTGATTTATTAAGGAAATCAATTTTTGAGTCTTTGATAATCTGCATTTATATACTTAGTGTTTTTATTGACTTTTTAGTGATTGTATAAAAAATTGTTCTTGTGACATAAACAGCAGTAAACATACTGATTAAAATTCCCCAAAAAAGAACAGTCGCAAATCCTTTAATTGGTCCAGTACCAAACTGGTATAATACTAGAGATGCTATTACTGTGGTCAGGTTAGCATCGATAATTGTAGTGATAGCCCTATTGTATCCTGCTTCTATAGCAGATTTTGGCGTTTTACCTTTTCTTAATTCTTCTCTTATTCTTTCAAAGATAATTACGTTAGAGTCAATACACATTCCCACGGTCAATATCAAACCAGCTATTCCGGGAAGTGTTAATGTTGCTCCTAATGATGCTAAAACAGCTAGGATCAATAAAATATTCCACATCAATGCAATAATGGCGATACCCCCAGAAGATTTATAGTAGACCAACATAAAAACAAAAACTACTGCCAGGCCAATGAGAATTGACTTTTGACCTTTTGAAATAGAGTCAGCTCCTAAACTTGGTCCTACGGTTCTTTCTTCTATGATATTGACAGGTGCTGGAAGCGCACCTGCCCTTAATATAATTGCAATATCCTTTGCCTCGTTCATATCTGCAAATCCTTCAATCTGAGTTCGGCCACCAGGTATTTTTTCTCTAATATTAGGTGCCATGTGTACTTTTCCATCTAAAACAATAGCAATTCTCTGCCCAATATTTGCGCCTGTTACTCTTGACCATGTTTTAGCTCCTTCACTATTCATATCAAGAGATACAACTGGAAGTCCAGCATTCCCACCGCCAAGACTTCCGAGGTTTGCTTTTGCTTTTTCCACTACACCACCAGTTAGCTCTGGTTTATTTTCAATATAGTAGAGACGATAATATTCACTTGAACCGCCCAATAACTCTGAGTCATTGCTAAACAAAAACTGGCCGGTTGCGGATTTGAGTTTTAGTTGAACTTCTTCTTTTGATAGTAACTTATTTAATGCATATATGTTGTTTGATTTTACGACCATATCTCCTTGAATAAATTCAATAAGAGATTGCAGTGGCGATTCTGAAAGCAAGTCTGAATTTTGAGATATACTATCACCCTCTGAACTCTTCGTTTCACCAAAAATTTCATCTACGGTTGTTACTTCACTATCTACTTCTTCACCTTTTTCTTTAATAGGTTCTTCATTATTAGGTTCGGCGATGATGCCTGAAAGTTCTTCACTACTAACAGAATTTTTTAAAATATTTTCTAATTGGATTATAATTTCGTTAGTAACTGCACTATTTTTTACTAAATAAAACTCTAATAGTGCTGTGCTTTGCAATAGAGCCCTTGCTCTATCAGAGTCTTGAATACCTGCTAGTTCAACAAGGATACGATATTTTCCTTTCTTTTGTATAGTTGGCTCAGAAACACCAAACTGATCTATTCTATTTTGAAGTATTTCTAATACACGATTTATTGAATCTTCTGTTTCTTTTTCAAGTGATAAAATTATATCATCTAGATTAGATCCATATTCATGGAAATAGCGAACAATTTTAAGGTCCTTTTCTTCAATCTCATTACGGAGAACGGTAAAAAAGTCTAAACTTTGATTTGATTTAAATTTTTCAACAGAAGCACTTAATACTTTATCAAATTTTTCATTTCGATTTGAAGCAAGATTTCTAACTAATGTTGGAATATCTGCTTCTAGTTCAATATACATTCCACCTTTTAAGTCTAAGCCTTGACGTATAATTTGTGATTCTATTTGATTTAATTTTCCTTCTTCTCTTAGAATTTCTTTTTCATCATCCGTAAGACTTTGATGTTTTATCGTTGGCCAAAGAGTATAAAAAGACCATCCTAGGATGACTAGGATAATTAGATATCTAGGTGTGAGGTTATTTTTCATCTATTATTATTTTATTTATAAATGCTTAAATAAAGAGCGGAAATTTAGCTTTGGACAGTTATCAGAGCAACATAACATAATTATAAAATATTTTTTTGAATTCCGTATTTATTCTAATTAATGTGGAATAACATAATAAACAGTACATGACCTGGTGTATTTGTAAAAAATAAATTAATTATTTGACGCTGATATTTCTTATTTTGATAACCAATAAGAATTAATTTTAACCCTAATTAATTTATTATGGGAAAAGTTTTAGCATTTATAAATCAAAAAGGGGGCGTTGGCAAAACTACGTCTGCTGTTAATGTAGGATTAAGTCTAGCAGTCTCTGAATTAAAAACTCTCATAATTGATCTGGATCCGCAGGCAAATGCGACTACTGGTTTATCTGATTTAATAAAAGGATCGAATAATAATATTTATGATGTTCTCATAAGAGAGGTTGATATAAAAGAAGCAATTGCAGAAACAACTTTCCCGCATCTTGATGTGATTTCATCAACAAACGATTTAGTCGGGGCAGAGGTTGAATTAGTCAACATTATGGCGCGAGAATATCAGTTGAAAACGGCACTGAAAAAAATTATGCGAAAATATGATGTCATTATTCTTGACTGTCCTCCTTCTTTGGGGCTTTTAACAATAAATGCGTTAACATCTTCGCATGCAATTATAATTCCAATACAATGTGAGTATTATGCTCTTGAGGGGCTTAGTCAGTTATTAAATACATTTAGATTAGTACAGAGACATCTTAATAAAAAATTAATAATTGGTGGTGTATTAATGACAATGTATGATAGTCGTTTAAATTTATCAAAACAAGTTGTGCAAGAAGTAAAAAGCTATTTCAAGGAAAAATTATTTAAAACATTAATATATAGAAATGTAAAACTAAGTGAGGCACCTAGTTTTGGTAAGCCAGCATTGTTATATGATGCCAATTCTAATGGTGCAAAAAATTATTTAAGTTTAACTGAGGAGATTCTACAACGTGTCATCTAAAAGGTTAGGAAGAGGAATTAATGCACTTATTGATTCCAAATCGCATGATAAATCAAATAAAAATAATTCACCAGGTGTGACATATATAAATGTTAAAGATATTAAACCAAACCCGAATCAACCTAGACATGATTTTGATAATAAGTCTTTAGATGAATTAAGTAATTCTATTAAAGAAAAAGGTCTAATTACTCCCATTACAATTAGAGAATTAGATAAAGGCTATGAAATTGTTGCTGGAGAAAGAAGGTGGCGTGCTTCTAAATTAGCAAAATTAAAAGCAATTCCAGCCTATGTTATTAATATTGATAGCGATGCTGAAATGATGGAAATGGCCTTAGTTGAAAACATTCAGAGAGAAGATTTAAATCCGATTGAAGAGGCTGAAGGATATGCAGTATTGAATAGTAAATATAGTTTAACGCATAATGATATTGCCAAAACTATTGGAAAAAAACGCACAACTATATCTAATGCTTTACGTTTGCTTAATTTACCTCCTGAAATTAGAAAAAGTATTAGAACTCGTCAGATTACAGCGGGGCATGGAAGAGCAATTCTTCAAAAAAAATCAATATCTAGTATGAAAACTATGTGGAAAAAAATTATCAATGAATCACTTAGTGTTAGATCTGCAGAAGAACTTGTTAAACCAAAAGTAAAAAATAAAAAAATAAAGAAAATAATTATTCCAAAAGGTCCAGTTAGAGCTATAGAAAATCAATTAATAGAAATATTTGGAACTAAAGTTAAGCTTAAGCCCGCGCAAATTGGAGGCTCAATCGAAATAATATATTTTTCTGATGATGATCTTGAAAGAATAATTGATCTCTTACAATCGCTATAAAAAATAATGAATAAAAAATTAACCTTATTATTAATTCCAGATGATGAATCGGAAACCAGATCCTATAATATTAGTAAAAACCTAATACGAGTTATTTTTATTATTATTTTAATCCTTTTGATTGGAGTTATCATCCTTACAATAAAATCAATTCCTATTATTAATAAATATGATATTTTATATAAAAAATATAATTATTTGGCACAAGAACGCATGAAAGTATTAGAGCTTACCGAAGGACTCAAAAGGATAAAACAAATGGATAATTTTGTCAGAATGTCATTAGGATCTGAATTAAATTTTTCTCAGAATCCAGAAATAATTGACAGTGTTTTAATGTTAATTCCAGATGATAACATTATTTCTTTTTCTGATAACATTCCAACTATAGCTCCAATTGAAGGATTTATAAGCCAGCGCATGGAAAACAAATCTTCAATTATTGATAATTTACATAATGGAATAGATATTGTTTCAAAGCAAGGTACTCCTGTTAAAGCGTCTGCTTCTGGATTGGTTGTTTTTTCTGGATGGACTTATGAAATGGGGAATCAAATCATACTATATCATGGTGATGGTTACTTTACTCATTATGGACACAACCAACAAAATTTAAAATTCCAATTAGATTTAGTTAAAAGAGGTGAGGTAATTGCGCTAGTTGGTGATTCAGGTATTTCATCTGGCCCTCATTTACATTTTGAAATTTGGAAGGACAGAAAATCAATTGATCCATTAATATATTTTCCTGAATATAAAAAAACAGACCTAACTTCCAATTAGAAATGAATACTTCAAAATCAAAAAATGTTCATACTATGATTGGCCCCGATGCAACGATAAATGGTCCAATTAGGCTTAAACAAGGTTTAATTGTTTATGGTAAAATATACGGTGATGTAATTACAAAAGGCCCAGTTAGGGTAGCGAAGAATGGGTTGGTACAAGGAAACATAGAAGGTTTTAGTGTGATGGTTGGTGGTACAGTTATTGGTGATATTAAATCTGATGGTCAGGTTATTCTACGAAAAAATTGTGTTTTGAAAGGAGATATTAATTATAGAAAATTACATATTGAAGATGGTGCGCAATTTGAGGGTCAATGTGATTTAGTAATTGGTACTAAAAATGCGGAAAATGTGAACGCGTAGTTTAATGAACTAAAAAATAAGAATTATAGTAAAAGTTATTTGAATTATTTTCAAAAAATTCTTATCAAGGCTGCACCTATTATGTCAGCAGTATATTCCCTGTTTTTGTCCACTATTATTTTATCGTTTTTAGGCTTTTATTTGGATAAAAAATTAGAGACATTCCCAATAATATTTTTATTAGGTCTTATTTTTGGATTGATTTTAGGATTTTATCAATTAATAAAAATAATGAACAAATAAAAAATGATGCTATACAATTATACAGTTTTATTTTTTATTGGTATGGCCGGGTTTTTTCTAAATCATATAATAATATTTCTAATGAAATATTATTGGGTTTATTACCACCTATCTTTATTGGTTATGCAAAATCTTTTATGATAAAATATTCAAATATCGATTTAATAGGATTAAATAGAATGATAATGAGAGGTTTTGCGATTAAGTTTATTTTTTATGGTTTATATATCGTTGTTATTTTCACTGTTTATTCTTTTAAACCCGTCTCTTTTATGTGTACCTTTGTATCTTGATTTATAGTGCTTCAGATTACAGAAGCGGTAATTTTGAAAAAATTAAAAGTGTATAATATTTAAAAATTTATTTTTACATGGTAGTTGCCGATAATAGTCAGAGTGGTCAGACAGTCTTAGAACAAGTTGGGCCGAATATTATTCATCATGTATCAAATTCTGATATAACTCACCCAATTATTCACCTGCCAAAAATTTTTGGCATTGATTTTTCAATCACAAAACATGTTCTTATGCTTTGGATTGTAGCGATAGTAGTTTCGATCTTTATTGTATTACCTGTAAGAAAATATTTAGCAAGTAATGGTAAAAAGAAATCTAGATGGGTTACATTGATTGAATACATAGTTGAATTTGTAAGGGACACAATATCTAATCCAAATGTTGGTCCAAATTGGGTTATGACTTGGACTCCTTTATTTTTAACATTCTTCTTTTTTATTCTTTTTGCCAATGGAATCGGAATGATTCCCATTTTTGATACTATTGGATTATTAGATAGATTTTTATTCAATACAGGATCAGATTCACTGATAAATAAATTATTACATGGTGGTGTAACCGCAACTGGAAACTTTAATGTTACCGCTGGTTTAGCAACAATCACATTTTTTTCAATAATCATTGCTGGCGTAAAGAAGCATGGTTTTATAAAACACTGGAAAAACTTGGTACCGCATGGTTTAGCCTGGCCTGTATATATTATTCTAATTCCTATAGAGCTTATGGGTTTATTTGTTAAACCATTTGCTTTGACTATGCGACTTGCCGCTAATATGACCGGGGGGCATATAGCAATACTTGCATTATTATCATTAATGGCAATTATAGGAGAAATGTTTCAAAGTGCAGCCGCTGGAATCGGTGTGGCAATTATTTCAATTCCCATGGCAGTTGCGATCTCTGGTCTAGAAATTATTGTTGTTCTTGTACAGGCCTATGTTTTTACTTTATTAACAGCTGTGTTTGTTGGAATGGCAATTAACGTACATCATTAACTAAAATAAAAAAGGAAGTATA
>CAZYDX010000074.1:0-10581 GCA_964646455.1 uncultured bacterium
CCTCAATCATACCTCTAATTGCTGATTTTACAGCAACCTCCTTCATTTTCATAAAGTCTAAAAGTGTATTATCAAGATCAAAGATTACACCTTTTATCGGGATGCTATTGTTCATACCTATTTCTGATATTTATCTGGGTTTTTTATTTCATCCATTTTTCTTTGAGCTAATTCTCTATAGTCTCGGTCCAACTTATTAGCTTCTTCCAGATATTTAAGCGCTCTATTCTTATTTCCTTTCCCAAATTCTGCAACACCTTTCTCATACCATCCACCTCCAAATTTTTTCTTTAAATCTATGCATTTTTGAGCAGCTACAGATGCCTCCTGATATTTTTTGATTAAATTAAGTGCTGAGGCATATCGAAACCATGCATCAGAGTTCTTTTCATCATACTCAGTAGCTTTCTTTAAGTTTTTTGATGCCTCAGTATAAAGTTCTTGAGATCTAGAAATAAGATCTACTTGCTTTTTAGCATCAATACCTTTTTGTTTTGATTCATCTTCCACTTTTTTAGCGTGTTCACTAAAGGCAAAACCAAGAGCTATATAGGCATTTGGATATACCGGATCGATTTGTATTGCTGTTAATAATATATCTTTCGCTGTTTGAAAATCCTCTTTTAAAGTATAAATGTTACCTATACTGGCATATGGTTTGATATACCCTGGATTAATTTCAATCGCTTTATTATAATTAACTAACGCAGAATCTAATTGGTTCTCTGATTCTAATATTGCACCAATAGTAAACCATGTTTTATAATGCTCAGGATTGATAGTAAGAACTTTATTAAAATAACCCATGGCTTGATCTGAATTCCCCATCTTTTTTTCTATAACTCCTAATTGGTAATAGGCTAAAAAATAATTTTCATCGTATTCTATAGCTTTTTTATATCCATCGATAGCTTTTTCTAAGTCGCCTCTTTTGTATGCTTTATTTCCTGAGAGATAAAATAATTTCATTACATTATTAAACATCACTTTGGCTTTTGAATGATCTGGATATATCTTTAATACTTGTCGCGCATAATATGCAACACTTTCTGTGTCTTTCTTTCTGTATTTAATTACACCCATGTTATAATATGGCTGTGAATAATATGGATACTTTTCGGTTAGTGATTGAAATTCATTGAATGCCATATCTGTATTACCTTGTTTTAATGTACCCATAGCATTAAGCATTGCTCTATTTATTGATTCCAATTCTGTAACCCAAGATCGAAATTCTTCATCTAGATTAACAGCTTTTTCTGCTAAAGGAATAGCTTTATTTATTTCACCTTTTCTCAGCCATATCTTTGATTGAGCCACTACTGCAGGCGCAAATGATTGATCGATCTTGAGAGAGGCCTGTAATAGAGAATCAGCTGATATTAAATCTCCAATTTCCATTTTGCTATTAGCTTCAGCAAGCAGCACCTCAGGATCTTGACAGAATAAAAAGGAATTAGCAATAGTAGTTACAAATAATAATATTAAGTATGTTCTCATTTCACCCTCTTCTATAAATTATTTAGGTAACCGCTTTGATACATTATTCAACCCCTTTTGTGCTTTTTGATAATCAGGATATATTTTTAATGCTTGCTCAAAATAAAAAGCAGCTCTATTAAAATCTCTTTGTTTAAATTTTGTTATTCCCATATAATAGTATACCTCTGGATAATATGGATATTTTTTTGCTATGGTCTCATACTCTATCATTGCATTTTTGTAATCTGCTTTTTGGGCTTTTTGTTTACCTGATTGCACCTTAGTCCTAATATCATTTAATTCATCCCACCATGACCTATAATCTTCATCAATTCGAACAGCAAGAGTTGCGTATTCATTCGCTTTAGATATATCTGCTCTTCGAAGCCATAATTTAGAATATGTGACACGAGCTGGTGCGTAGGACGGATCTATATCTAAAATTTTTTCTAATACGATTTCAGCTTGTTTTAATTCACCGGCTTTTAATTTGTTACCTGCTTTATTAAGCATTGACCCAAGGTCTTGAGAAAACAAAATAGAACTAATAAATATAATTATATTCAAATATATGAGATTATTGCTCATTTTAACCTTCACCTAAAAATTTTATCATAACATTTCAACTCAATTAATTATAGGATCAAAAAATATAAATGAAGATATATATTGCTATTTCTTTTTGATTTTAGAAACTTGTGTTGATAAAGTCTCTAACTTTGAACTGACCCCATTGATATTTCTCTCTAAACCAGAAATATTCCCATTAATCACAGCTATTGCTTTATTAATATCCTCAATTGACTCTTTTAATTGATTTATATAAAGCTCTAGATCATTTCCTAAGTCTGTTGTTTTGGTATCAATTTTTTTTATGTCTCGGTTCACGCTATATAAACTATCACTAAATGTATCTGTTACTTCATTTACAGCTTTTTTATTTTGCTTCCATAATAGCTCCATAGTACTAATTAGCTCACCCTGAGAGACCCTTAATGAATCATTAAGCGCATTTATTTTTTTATCCATAGTATTTCCTAGTTCTACAATAGCACTATGATTCGAATTAATAGATTCCTGATTTAAACCAATCGAACCTCTATTCTCTTTTATTGATCTATTTATATAATCAAAAGATTTTTCAACTCGCTGGACTTCTCTATATAGGTTTGCAACAGATCCAGACATAATATCTATCTGACTTTTATTATTTGTCATCTCTTTTGAAACATCATTGATATCATCCATCATATTTGCAGTTGATCCAGACAAAACATAGGTCTGATTGATATTTTTGGCTAGATTGTCTTCTGCGATTTCAAGACCATTATTTATATAGTTTATTGTATCACCTACTATCCCAATAGTTTGCCTGTTTAATGAAATATCCACCTCATGTTCAACAATATCATGAGCAATCTCTAATAATTGTTTAGATTTTTCCTGATCTCTAGTATGTAGACGTAATAGATCAGCCTCAAACTCTTGTTGTAATATTTCAATGCCTTTATATATCTGATATAGATTATTGATATTATTCTGAAGTGAATCTTTCCAAGAAACAGTTTTCCCAGAAAGATTCTCAACATGTCTTCTCACAAATTCTATCTGATCTGACATATAAGTGAGATCACCTTTCTTTGCTAGATCTTCTCTACCAATTATATCTTCAGGTTTAATTTGAACAAAACCCATATCGGTTTTTAAAAATATTTTATTGGGTTTTTCGTGAGTTATAGTACCTTGGATTATCGAACCATCTCTTAAAAAAAGAATAGTCGTATTCTGCGCTGTTAGAGCACAGACCATAAAAATGGTATAAATTATTATTATTTTAGTTATTTTCATTCCTGATACCGTACAGGTTAGATTTGAAATCTACTCTGTTGTGACCAAAAGGGCAAAGACGAACAAAATAAAATATATTGTATGTATTTTTTGAAAATTAATAGCAATTATAATTAGTTGAGACAATTTTAATTAATTTAATCAAATCAAAAATTATGTGCCGAAAGCCGGACTCGAACCGGCACGAGGTTACCCTCACGGACCCCTCAAGCCCGCGTGTCTACCAATTCCACCACTTCGGCATAAAATAATTCAATTACTGCCCTAGGTCGAGTACTTGTTCTTCTTGATTCGGCGGTATAACCTCAGGTTGCTCTTTAACAGGATTATTTTCAGAAGCTTTCTTAACCAATGAAGAGCTTGTATCTGAACTTGGACCACTTAATATACTAATAAGGATTGCTAAGCCTATAAAGACTACAGCAAGCCAGGTTGTTATCTTGCTTAAAACATTACCAGCTCCTTGCCCACCAAGGATACTGCTTGCTGCCTGCCCACCAAAAGTACCTGAAAGTCCACCACCTTGGCTTGCTTGCATTAGCACTACTGATATTAATAGAATACTCACAATAGTATGCAAAACAATTAAAAATACAATCATATTTACCTCAATTACTTATTTATCGTTAACTATTTTAACAATATCTGTAAATTTAACAACATCTAAACTAGCCCCGCCAATAAGAAATCCATTTACACCATTTATGGAAATTAATTTATCAGCATTCCCAGAATTAACTGATCCTCCATATAAAATCGGTATCTTATCAGAATTTTCTTCTTTAAATAAATTATTTATTATTCTTCTGATAAATGAATGCATCTCATCTATTTTTTCATCAGAAGCTGTCAAGCCAGTCCCAATTGCCCATACTGGCTCATAGGCTATTATAATATTATTCAAAGATTTTATATTTTCTAGTCCTTTTGCTAATTGTTGTTCAATTACATCATATGTTTTACCACTATTCATTTCATCTATTGTCTCTCCAATACAAAATATTGGCTTGATTCCAGAATTAATTACTTTTAAAATTTTCTTTCCAATTAATTTATTATCTTCATTAAAAATATGTCTTCTTTCTGAGTGCCCAACAATAACATAATGAACATTACAATCTTGTAGCATATCTAATGAAACTTCTCCAGTAAAAGCACCATCATCTTTATAATAGCAATTCTGTGCACCTAGATAGTATGGTGGATTAACATTCACATTATTTAAACCTGTGAATGGAGGGCAAAAAACAACATCTACATTTTCTATTTTAGATAAATTTCCAATGACATCATTGATAAAAGAGGTACCTTCAATCGGAGTTTTATTCATTTTCCAGTTCCCTGCTACAATTGGTTTTATCATATTTTTATACCTCTAATCTTTCTAATGCTTTAAGACTTTTCCCTGACATCAGCTCTAATGATGCACCACCACCTGTTGATACATGCGTTATTTTTTCAATTAAATTAAAATATTTTAATGCTGATGCGGTATCTCCTCCACCGGCAATTACACTTACGTTTTCTTCTGCTAATCTCACCAAATTATTAGCAATTAATTTTGTTCCATTCGAAAAACTGCTTTTTTCAAAAACTCCCATAGGACCATTCCAAATAATTGTTGAAGCAACATTTAAAGCTTCATTGAAATTTTCTACTGATTGAATCCCAATATCAAGTCCCATTAGATTTTCGGGTATATTTCTAAAATTAATTCCGCTATTACTGGGGACGCTATCCATATCTTCTGCGCAAATTAAATCAACAGGAAACAGGATGCTTTTCCCACTGACTCGAGCAAGATCTATGATAGACTTCGCTTTTCCAATCATACTAGACTCTAATAAAGACTTTCCAATATTATAGCCCATTGCTTTAAAAAAAGTAAACGCCATACCACCACCAATAATTATTTTATCAGCCTTATGGATATATCTATCGATTAACTCTATCTTTGTAGATACTTTTGCTCCCCCAAGTAGTAAGACCAATGGTCTTTTAGGTTTATTTATTATTTCTTTTAGATATTGAACTTCTTTTTCGATTAACAGCCCCATACCATAATTTTTAAAGTTATCAATAACACCATAATTTGATGCATGCCTCCTATGTGTAGTTCCAAATGCATCATTAATATATAATCTCCCATGTCTTGACAACATATTAGAGAAATCAGTATCATTTTCTTCTTCCTGTTTATAAAACCTTAAATTTTCTAAAAGGTGTATTTCTCCTGGCTTTAATGATAGTGAGGTGTCAATAGCATCTTGAGATATACAATCCTCTGAAAATTTGATAGGAATTTCTAGCATAGAAGCAAGTGACTCACCTATTGGAATAAGACTATAGTTTTTATCATATTTTCCATTTGGCCTCCCTAGATGTGACATAATAACAATCGATGCGCCCTCATTAAGACAATAATTAATTGTTGGAAGACAAGCTTTTATTCTAAAATCATCATCAATTTTCTCACCTGACAAAGGCACATTTAAATCCAATCGCATCAATACCGTTTGGCCTTTGATATCAAATGATTTAATTGATCTAAGCATATATATCTCTGAATATTATCATTTTGAAGATTTAGTTTATACTATGATTTTCTATTTGCGGGACGTTAAAATATAAAGTATCTAAAAATATTGATTAATAAGTTTAATAATATATTTAATAATGAAACAATGTATAAGGTTACCTTAATTAATTTTATATTTATCCAATGAATATCGACCCATTCAAAAAACAATATAATAATAATATTAATGAGCTTATGTCGCACCGTGTTCATGAGATATTATTAGTTGCTAGCCCATATGATGCATTTATTCTAGAAGAAGATGGCGGATTGACCGAACAAATTATGACAGAATATATAGGGATGAATTTTAATTACGCTCCAAGAGTAACTCGTTCCTCGACTGCTGCTGCATCTATGAAATACTTATCCAAAGATAAATATGATCTAGTTATCGTAATGCTGAGAATCGAAGATACAGACCCTATTTCATTGGGTAAATCTATTAAAAGATTATATCCTAATATGCCAGTGATTCTATTAGCATTTGATGAAACAGAAATAAAACAACTTTCACAAAAAATATCTCCTAGTTCAATAGATCGAGTTTTTATCTGGTCTGGAGACGCGTCGGTTTTCCCGGCTATCATTAAATACGTTGAGGATAGAAAAAATGCTGAAAAAGATATAATAAAAGGTAATGTTCGTTCGATAATATTAATTGAAGACTCGCCAAGGATGTATTCAATACTATTGCCTTTGATATATAAAGAAATAGTCTACCTAACAAAAAACCTAATGCGTAAAACGTTTAACTCAACATATAAATCAATGCACCTACGTGGAAGGTTAAAGGTATTACTGACACCCAACTACGAAACAGCAGTAAAATTTTCTAATAAATATGGAGATAATATTATTGGTATTATATCTGACGTAAAATTTTTAAATAAGGGTAAAAAAGATTCACAGGCTGGAATGAAATTTGCAAAATTAATAAGAGATAAACACCCCGCTATGCCAATTATTCTTCAGTCTACAGAAAAGTCTAATCAAAATCTAGCAAAAAGATTGAGTACAGACTTTTTATATAAAAATTCAAATACATTGCTCAAAGATTTAAGAAACTTTATGATTCTTAATTTTGGTTTTGGAGATTTCATTTTTAAAGACTCGCATGGCATTGAAATTGTAAAAGCAACAAGCATTGAAGAACTCATAAAAGGCATTGAGACTGTGCCTATAGAGTCAATTGTTTATCATGGGAAAAGCAATCACTTTTCTAACTGGCTTGCTGCTAGGTCTGAGTTTGATCTAGCAACAAAATTAAGAAGGTTAAATGTAGATAATTTCGACAGAAAAGAAGATATAAGAGATGCAATAATCAAAGAAATAAACTCACCAAATACACAACTAAGATTTGGTGAAGTTGTTGACTACATAGCAAATAATAATAAAAACTCTAGATTTTATAGAATGTGCGGTGGCTCGTTAGGTGGAAAAGCTAGGGGACTAGCATTTGCCAAAGATATGTTAATACAGTCTGGAATAATTAAAAAATATCCAAATATCATAGTAAAAATACCAAAAACAGCAATCATTGGAACTGATGAATTCGATCGATTCATGAAGGATAATAGCTTGTGGGATGATGCATTAAAAGCGAAAAAGGATCAAGATATTGTAAAACTATTTTTAGCTAGCAGGCTCTCCATGGATTTAATTCTAAAAATTGAATCATTTTTAAAGGAATGTAATTACCCTATCGCTGTACGATCATCTAGCCTTTTAGAAGATTCACAATATCAACCTTTATCAGGTGCCTACTCAACTTTTATGTTAGCCAATAATCAGAAAGCATTCAAAGACCGTATCAATGAATTAAAAAAAGCAATTAGGCTAGTATTTGCATCTATTTTTTATCGTGAATCAAAATCACATTTTTCTCATACTGCTCACAGAACAGAAGAAGAAAAAATGGCAGTTATGATTATGGAAATTGCTGGTCAAAAATATTCTAGTGGCAGATTTTATCCTACATTTAGTGGTGTATTAAAGAGCGTTAACTTTTATCCTGTATCATATATGGAACGTGATGAAGGAGTGGCATATTTAGCTTTAGGATTTGGTAAGACTATAGTAGATGGAGGAAAATGTCTTGGAATATCTCCAATGTATCCTACAATTAAACCACAATTTTCTACTATAAAGACAACATTAGCAAATTCTCAATCAAACTTTTATTCATTAGATCTGAATAACAATCAATATGATATTCATAATGATTTGCAATTACATGATCTATCTAAAGCTGAATCTGATGGTGCTTTAAAATTACTTGGAGGTGTAGTCACATCAGAGGATAATATATTAAGGAACTCTTTATCCTATAAAGGAACGAGGGTGGTTAACTTTTCTCCAATTCTAGAATGGAAGATCATTCCATTATGTGATATTCTTAATGAATTATTAGCCCTTGGTAAGAAAGCTTTAGGCTGTCCAGTTGAAATAGAATTCGCCGTAAACATTTTTGAAGATAATGAAAAATCTTCAGAGTTTTATCTTTTGCAGATAAAGCCTATGGTCTTAACCAATACAAAAACAATTTCATTCGATAAGATAAAAAAAGGAGATATATTTTCTCAGAGTCAGATTACCTTAGGAAATGGCACATCTGATTATATTATAGATTTATTATATTTATCCGTTGAAAAATATGACCCATCTAAGTCTGATGAAATAGCGAAAGAAATTGAAATGTACAATTGTATGATTGGCAAAAATAATCCATATATACTTGCTGGCCCTGGTCGTTGGGGGTCTGCTGACCCGTGGTTAGGCGTACCTATTAGTTGGCAACAAATTTCAAATACAAAAATAATTATTGAAATAGGTCATAAAGGTTTTCCAGTTGACCCCTCTTTTGGTAGCCACTTTTTTCAAAATATCACTAGTCTTCATATCGGATATTTTACAATTGATAATAAAAATAATAATGATTTTATTAATAATGCCTGGCTAAAAAAACAAAAGCCAAAAAAATCAGGAAACTATGTAAAGTGGTATCAGTTCAATGATCCATTTAAAACAATTATTGATGGCCTTTCAGGAAATGGTAAAATCTTAATTCCAAAGCCTAATAAATCAGATGAAATGGATGAGGAAGACTCAACAGGTATTTAAATCTATACTACACCCTGGTCAGTCATAGCGTCTGCGACTTTTATAAAGCCTGCAATATTCGCACCTTTAACATAGTCTACATTATTATTTTCATTACCATGTTCAACGCATGAGGAGTGTATGCTTTTCATAATATTAAATAGCTTATTGTCTACCTCTTCACTCTCCCACTTTATCCTCATACTATTTTGGCTCATTTCCAGGCCTGAGACTGCAACACCTCCGGCATTTGCTGCTTTACCAGGACCAAAAAGTACTTTAGAGCTTTGAAAAATATTTATCGCCTCTGGATCGGATGGCATATTTGCTCCTTCACTCACAGCTAATACACCATTTTTTACTAGTCTATTTGCATCAGAATCGTTTATCTCATTCTGAGTTGCGCATGGTAAAGCAACATCACATTTAACTCCCCAAGGGCGTTCTCCCTCAAAATATTCACATCCGAAATTTTCTGCATATTCTTTGATTCTACCTCTTTTGTTATTTTTCAGATCAATAACCCACTGCAATTTTTCCTCATTAATACCCTCTGGGTCATGAATAAAGCCAGAAGAATCTGATAGAGTAACAACCTTACCACCTAGATGATTTACCTTTTCTGTTGCATATTGCGCTACATTTCCAGAACCAGAGACAACAACATATTTTCCATCAATACTATTTTTTGTATGCTTCAACATTTCTTCTACAAAATAAACACACCCATAACCAGTAGCTTCAGGTCGTATCAATGAGCCTCCCCAGTTTAGCCCTTTACCAGTCAATACACCTGTAAATTCATTTCTAATTCTTTTATACTGTCCAAACATATATCCGAGCTCACGGCCGCCGACACCAATATCGCCAGCAGGAACATCCGTATCTGGACCAATATGCCTTGATAATTCAGTCATAAAACTCTGGCAAAAGCTCATAACCTCGTTATCTGACTTTCCTTTTGGATCAAAGTCAGAACCGCCTTTTCCACCACCCATTGGCAATGTTGTAAGACTGTTTTTAAATACCTGCTCAAAACCCAAAAATTTCAAAATACTAAGATTTACTGATGGGTGGAACCTTAGTCCTCCTTTATAAGGACCTATAGCAGAATTAAATTCAATCCTATACCCACGGTTTACCTCAACCTCGCCCCGGTCATTTCGCCATGGGACTCTAAACATAATCACTCTTTCGGGTTCAACAATTCTGTTGATTACACCAGAATAAACATAATCTTGGTTATCTTTTAGGAAATCCCACAAAGAATCAACAACCTCATGTACAGCCTGGTGAAACTCAGGCTCATTTGGGTTCTTTTGCTTTACAACATTCATAAAATCTTCAACTGATGAATACATTAATCTTCTCCTATATATATTTAGCGCGGAAAATTAATAAGTAATTTTCGATACAAACAGCCTATTTTTATTATTCTAATATTAGTTTTTTCTTATTGGAATATTTAATTTTCGATAATAAAAATAATTGTTAATGGCGGAGTAGCTCAGCTGGTTAGAGCATCGGAATCATAATCCGAGTGCCGGGGGTTCGAGTCCCTCCTCCGCTAC
>CAZYDX010000075.1:0-10235 GCA_964646455.1 uncultured bacterium
GTGAGGTATATTTTCCATATTCCCGTTGAATCGCTTTTTCTAGGAAAATTATCTATCACCAGTCTGATATCGCTAAGGCCAGATAGTTGGCCTTGGTTTCCATCAGTCAGAATCAGTACTCTAGGGTTCTCTTCATAAATATCTTCTTGAGCTTTATTTTCCTCGCAAGATTGAAAAAAGAAAAATAAACTTATAAGAATTATTTTGCTGAAGGTGGATTGTTTTAACATAAGATAATATTAATTAATTTTTATAAGTCTAATTGGATGCCCAATGTTTGTACTGTCAGGGCTTATGTCCGCATAGTTACTATCGAAGCTGAGTTTTAAAGTCCACAAATACGATGACGTTGTGTCATTGGTTTGTGCTATATCTGTGGTCCAGAAAGAACATTTTTTTCCTACTTGTTGAAAAGTCCCCGAAGAGTCTCTAAACCCTTTTCCTATTGCTGAGAATCCACTTTCATTCGTGGCAAAATTATTTGGAAAATCCCAGCTAGTAAATCCTGAATTTTTTAATTTTCCTCCTGCTAAATTGCTACCACCAAGTGTATTAATTAATTCTTCAAAATCGTTTTTATTCGGAACCCTCCAACCTTCTGGCGCAATAGAGTCGTTTAATGCTACCTGCCAACTATAGAAAATGGCATTTTTTAAACTATTTTCGGATAATATATGATTGGTGAATGTGCCTACTGAGTCACTACCCTGATATACTAGAATAGGCTCACCATTATTATATTTTTCAGTGACAAGATCTTCACTGGCCCAGACTTGGCCTCCAATGATAACTGCACTATAGATTTTACCATTGTATTCAAGCGACGTGCAGGAGTCAGACTCAATTCCTGTTTCACCTTCTACACAGACATTGCAAGAATTAATAAAAGCGATTCCACCAAGATCACCGTTACAGTCCGTTGTGCATTCATACAGACCTGTTTTACCTCCAACACAGTTTCCACAATCGTCAAAGTATGCTCCACCACCCACAGTGCCATGGCAGTCTTGATATTCTTCATTTTGACAGTAAAAGAAAAGAACCATAGAATGGAAAATTATGAATCGTATTATTTTCATTTTTTTTAGATTATTATGAACTAAATATATAAATAATCCTAACATATTTTAACTATAGTAATCATAAATGAAATACTATAGAAAATTCACTTAATAAAAATAATAACTTTCGTAAATTTTAGAGTAACATACACAAATTTTGTATATATAAATATTATGCGCCTGTAGCTCAATTGGATAGAGCGTTCGGCTACGGACCGAAAGGTTAGGGGTTCGACTCCTCTCAGGCGTACTCAAAATAAATCAGCCGTCAGGCGGTTTTACTTCAATTTTCTATAAAAACATCCTGTTTTTTGTCTATCTATGCTACGTGCGAATTGTATTTTAAATTTGCCTTCTTTAGGTAGATATTATATATTCAAAGTGTTAGTCGCGCTTTCGAGGTATGCTAGATTTTGTAATTATCCTGAAATGTGGTCAAGAGATCATTAGAAATAAATGTATAAAACAATAGAAAAAAGTATCATCTCTCTTCTGAAAATAGTGTGTTCATACTACATGTGGATCATTCTTTCTTTTATGGTATTAATACCAGATAATTATGTTTACGCGCAAGATCCCGATGAAGAAGGAGAAATCTTCTGGGGTGATGACGAAGAAGAGGATATTGAGGAGGATGAATTCGAGGAGGAAGATGAATATCTAGATGATGAGGACTACTATGGTGAAGAAGAGGGTGAGGAGGATTACTCTGATGATGAGGATGAGGATTACTCTGATGATAGTGGTTTTATCGATGATGAAGAAGATTATGGTGAGGATGAAGATGAGGCGGCCTCTGCCGTAGATAGATCTGGGTGGAGTGTTGATTTTTCTGGATCTACGACCAGATTGGTGAATTATACACTTTGGAAAGAATATGGCCTAGCGGAGGATATTTGGGAACCAAAGATGGGTGGTAGAGTAAGCATTGAGGCTCCTTATATGTTTAATCTTCTTGGCCTTCGATTTCGTGCTGGTGCTGAGTTTGGATCTTTTGGGTTTACTGATCTCACACCAAGAGCGGCAGAGCTGAAAGGAGTTTCTGCAATTGCGCTTGTTTCTATTCCTGCTGGTCCTGGAAAAATTAAAATGGGAACGGGTGTATTTGGTAAGTCAATGGGCTTTATGTTCGAGGCGACATACGGAATTGCAATGGGCGCGCTTGATATTAGAATCGGAATGAGAACCACAGAGGTTATGGGAGCGATTGATAATACGGACAGATCACTGGGACATCTTGGATGGATGGATGGGCTGATGGTTCTAGGAGTTAATTTTTAATTAAAGATTTATGATTTCAGATAAAATATATATCATTAGATACGTACTATACTTACTATTTTTGCTATTGTTAGCAGCTCCAGTTTCTAGCATTTATGCACAGGATATGGATGATGAGGGAGAAGTGTTCTGGGGTGAAGATGATGAGGAAGAGTACGAAGATGATGAGGAAGAGTACGAAGATGAGGAGGAATATGAAGATGAGGAGGAGGAGTATGAAGATGATGAGGAAGAGTACGAAGATGAGGAGGAGTATGAAGATGATGAGGAAGAGTATGAAGAGGAAGATGACTATGATAGTGAGGATATTGACCTCGCTGACCAGGCAGAGAACATGGGATGGAGTATAGATATTTCAGGTTCTTCTCCAAGGTTTGTTAACGAAGCTCTAATGACCTGGAATTCAAGTATTAACCTACGCGCTAGTATTGAGGCGCCTTTTTTGATGCAGGTCATGGGCATGAGATTTCGTTTTGGCGCAGAATTTGGTACGTATGGGTTTGAGGATTCTATGCCACCAAAAACAGCAGAATTAAAAGGAATGACGGCTATGGGTATTACCTCATTTCCTATTGGGCCAGGAAAGATCAAAGCGGGTATCGGAATAATAGGTTCTTCTGTTGGTTCTATGTTTGAATCATCATATGGAATGAAGCTAGGTTCACTGTCAATAAGAGTAGGTGTGCGTTATGCAAAGGTCTTAACACCTGGCTCAGATGTTAAGGAAGCCTTTGTGGTTGAACCATCAACGCTTAATTGGATGGATGGTCTGCTTGCTGTGGGAATTAATCTTTAAGGAATATTTTAGTGTGACAATTATTATTAAATGTTAAACAGAATAATATATAAAAGTTTTATTGCGATTGTAATACTCAGCTCTCTAAGAGGACAGACAGTTGGTTTTGGTGATGTTGGAGGTAACTATTACAAAGCATATGCAGAGTCATCTTCAGGTACAATTGATATTGATATATCAGGCACTAGCGGAGGCGCATTTACTGCTACGTTTTTTATTCATGCTGACTATACTACCAATGTAAGTACAGCAAAAAGAGCCAATAGCTGGACAACTACAGGCTATGGACAGGGATACTGGTTGGATTTTGGCACATCTTTGACTTGGACTAGCTCTGACTATACGGTTAATAATGTCAATGTTTCGACAATATTAACAAATTCTGCTAGTGGTCTCAATTGGCGAATGACTCTAATTGGAACGGGGGATGGAACCTGGACTTTTCAGTTACCTGTTTACGATGATGTAAGGTATGAAGGAGGTTCAAGCGCCTACGAGTCGTTACATCTTGACCTAGAGGCAATAGGCTCGACTAGTATAAATGGTAGTGCTAGTGCTTTTGAATATCGAATCACGGACAATGACCTGGTTCCGTATTACGGTTTTGAAAATACGTCTGACCAGACACTTTCTGAGGGCACCAGCTCAGATGCTGCTAATAATTTTAGGATCAAAGCTTTACCAAATCCGAGTGATAATGTGACCTATGTATGCGGTCATAACCCTATCATCATTACATGGACGATTACACATGGAACTGGCTCCGACCCAACCGTCGATGCAGATTTTTCATCTTTGACAGGTACTGAGACAATCAATGAAGTGTATGGTGGCTCTGGGAATCCTACAGGTTTAACGACGGGTTATCTAGAACATGATGAAATCAATATTACGCCTGTTGATGATAATATAGATGAGCCAGACAGTGAATATTGGACCATTACCCTTAGCGAAACTGACGATGATGGTGAGCTATTGGGAAGTAATGCCTCTCTAGACTGTATTATTACCGATGATCCGGAGGATCAGCCTCCATATGTACAGTTTGCTGCCGCCTCAAAAGTTGTAGAGGAAGGTGATTTAGGAACTGATATTGCGGTAACAATTGAGTGTGAACTTAGAGCCGCTTCTGGATTTGATGGTCCGAGTATACCCTATGAAATAACTGGCGGTACTGCCACTGCAACTGGTGACTACCAAGACCATACCCTAGAAAATGGAACACTAACTTTCGGTGCTGCGGGAGACACAGAGCAGAATATAGAATTTTCTATAAAAGGGGATAACTATGATGAGGGTCTAAACACAGACGCTGCAGCAGAATATATTGATATAGCATTTAACGGTACGAATGCCTCCAATGCGCAGGTTAATGCAGCCGAACATCAAACTACATTTAGGTTTTACATTAAAGATAATGATGATACACCTAAGCTTCAGTTTGCTGATAATACAACAGAGGGAGAAGAGGAAGTACAAGAGCCGGAAATTCTTGTTATTGTAGGTGATGCTAGCGGTAATCAGACTCCATCTGCTCTACCTATAACGCTGAGTATTGCGAATGACGCCTCAGGTACCGCAACAATATACTCAGACGCTACCACTCCATATGACTACCAGATCAATGGCACCACCGGATCAGTTACCGATGTTACAATCCCGGCATACACCGCGACCTATGCTATTCCGCTAACGATTAATAATGATGCATACTATGAAGGAGGTAGTGAGACGGTCAAGTTTAATGTGATCACAGGTAATAATGCCACGGGAGGTACCTTTCCCCATACCTATACGATTACTGATGACGCAGGAAGCCAAGCCGCGGGCACGAAGGATGAAAAGCCTGTTCTTTCTTTTACGAACGGCGCATCAACCGTTACCTCTACAGAAACTGGTTCATCTGATATTACAGGATCGGTTGATGTTCAGCTAAGTGCTCCAACTGCTTTGCCGGTTAATTTTACTTATAGTATTACCAGTTATAATGCTGGCTCAGGTGCAGCTGCATATGGTAGTAATAGTGTTGACGATGATGGAGATGGACTGTCGGATGTAGATGATAGTGGTGAAGGTGATGCCGCTGGTACTGATTTTTCTCTTCCAGCAACGAGCGGTACAATTGCAGCAGTTACCAATGTTAATGAGACCACCGCGTCAACAACTATTTCGTTTACTCATCATGTGGATAAAACAGATGAGCTTGATAAATATGTCGAGCTTACTCTTGCCTTGGCAGGAGGAGAGAGCGATGCCACGTTAGGTACAGGTGGAGCCGAGACTCAAATCATTAAACTGCAAGATGATGATGCCCCAATGCAACTTAGTTTTAATGCGGCAACAGATACGGATAATAATGAAGGAACCTCAGAGAATATCACTGTATACAAGCTAACTGATTCTACAACACCTGCGCAAGACAATGGCACAACCGATACAGAGTTTGTAATGAAAGCAACGATAGCAATCGGAAGCTCTAATAATCAGGCTACAGATGGTGGTGACTATGATGATTTTGATCTCACGACATCTGATGGTACTGCCATAGCACCTGCTGCTTCGCAGGTACTAACGTTTGGCACAGGTGATAACAGTCAGTCTATAGCAATCGCCCTTGATGATGATCCTCTTTATGAGGGAGGTACTTCTGGAACTCCAGAGGATATTAAATTTGAGTTAGGGACCTTGGTTTTTGCCTCTGAAGGTGCCAATCCTAATATGACCTATCAGATAGTAGACGTTGATGAAAAACCAGTTATTTCATTCGATAATATTAATAGTGAAAGTTCTGGAGATGAGACCAATGAATCGCGTCCAGATATTATAGTAAAACAAGATATTAAATCAATTTATGCATCGACCATAGACTACACGGCTCTTCCATCATATGGTACTGCAGAGGCGGATGATTACACCTTGCAATCAGGCACTGTCCAAATTGATGCTTTGTCTCTAACCAAAAATATAGACCTTGTGATTACATCCGATACAAAATGGGAGGAAGATGAAACTGTTATAATTCATCTGGATAATTCTACTGTTAGTAGTCAGACCACTGCCAGTGGATCGAATATGACCCACACCTATACGATTGAAAATGATAGTGACACAAAGCCAACTCTTAATTTTAGTGCAAGTAGTGGCTCTGCTACAGCTTCAAACCCTGAAGAGGCTGATGCGACCGAAACAATTACCGTTTCCTTATCTGCTATGTCTGGTGTGGCTAGTAGTGTAACTTATACAATTACAGGGACTGCCGTTGAGGGTACAGACTTTACTGATGCTACAACAGACTATGACAGCGATCCAAATACCAATGTGATTACCTGGTCTGAGGACGACGCAGCCTGGGCGGGAAAAACAATTGTAATAAATTTTACTGATGATGTGATAGATGAAGGGGATGAGACAATTATTATTACCCTCAGTGGTGTATCTGGTGGTGCGCAAAATGGTTCAGATCTTGTTCATACAATTACATTGCAGGATTCTGATATACCTCCGGTAATGCAGTTTACAAGCTCGACCATGTCCGTTGATGAAGATGATGGCAGTATCACAGTTCCCTTAACTCTAACTCATGATGGTAGTACAAAACAGGCGTCTGATGCGGGAGATGCAGAACTAACATGGACAATTAACACATCCAGCTCAACGGTTGATGTTCATGCTTCAAATACTTCATATCCGAATGATATTACATCTGCCAGTAGTGGTCAAGTTACCATAGCTAAAGGTCAGACAGATGGAAGTATAACCTTCACCTTAAACGATGATGCTATTGATGAGTGGGCTGAGGATTTTGTTATTGATCTTTCTAGTCCAAATTCGTTTGCAACTGCATCGGGAAATCAGAGCATAACGGTAACGATAAATGATGGATCTGATACTGCTCCGACAGTCAATTTTAATACGACTGCAGGCGGATCAGGAACCACGGAGACAAATTCTGCAAATGCGACAATAAATTTTACTGATTATATATCTCTGACTGGTAAGTCAGGTAAAGACCTGTGGTTCTCTTATGTAACAGAAGGTGCCGGCGCGGGGACAGCGGATCCGAACCAGGATTATACCCCTTTAGATGGAACATTTAAGATTGCAGCAGGTAGCCTAACACCACCGAGTGATATTCCTCTGGTCATACTACCTGATGAAATTGATGAGCTTGATGAGCAGACCGTAAAAATTACCCTAGCCGTATTAGGCGCTGATCAAAATGATGACCAGTCGACCTATGAGGGTAATACCGCGGCAGAATCAGCTATAGATGGTAGTATGGTTTTTACATATACGATTGATGATGATGATCTGGTCCCGAATGCCTTTTTTAAAAATGTGGATGGTACAACCAGCTCAGAAGCAGGCAGTATTTATGAGGACGATGCTAATGGTAAGAAGACGATCATTGTGGCTCTCTCAGCAGCATCCGAGCGCAATGTTACCTTGTACTACTCCGATGCAGGGACTGGGACTGCAACCTCTGGTTCTGACTACCCTGCTATTTCAGATTACGAGCAAATTACTACTATTAGCGGTGCTACTGGCGGTGGGGCTACTGAGGGCAGTTTTGACATAACAATAACCGATGATGTTATTCATGAAGAAGACCAAACTATAATTATAACTCTACTATCAACATCCGCAGCTGATGCTAATATGGGAACGGTAAGTTATGCATCCGCAGGGGGTGGATCTGATGCTGAGAGCGTTGACTCATATATCTTGACCATCATGAATGATGAAGATCCTCCAAGGGCAAGTTTTACGGATGGAACTGCTGATCCTTACGTTGTTTCTGCTACTAATACAGTAGCAGAAAATGCAGGTTCTATCACGATCAATGTAGAGCTTACTATACCAACAGAAAAAACAGTAACCATTCCATTTACATTTAGTAATCATGCAACTATCCCTGCTACCGGAGCTAATTCTACTGCTGCCTATCCGACAGATTTTTACTATTCTGGGTTTACGGGTGGTGGTTCTTTGACAATAAATGGAGATGGTTCTGATTTGACCCCTGGTGCAACGTTTGATATTAGTATTTTGGCAGATGCGATAGATGAGTGGGACGAAAAGATCATTATTGATATTGGCACCCCTACCAATGCCGAAACTGGAGATCAGACAAAGCACACTGTAACTATTACGGATGTTAGTGATCCTCCAACAATAAATTTCACAACCCTGACTGTTGATGATGGAACGACAGAGACTGTCTCTGCAGGTACAGATTATAATTTGAAGAGTATTATTGCTCTTTCGACTGAATCAGGGAGAGACCTTCAGTTCACCTATGATACAAAAGCTGACCCTGGTACGGCTGATGCAGGTTTTGACTATACAGAGATCGATGCAGCAACATTCACTATTGCCGCTGGCCAGACCCAAACAGCTGATGATATGATAATATCTCTCTTTCCAGATGATTGGGATGAGGATGATAAAGAGACAATAAAAGTAACTATCGCCTTGGTCGGAGCAGATCAGGATGGTGATGGAGATTATTCTGATGCAACCGGAGCTTCTGTTGTTACAGATGGAGAAATGGTATTTATCTATAATGTTAATGATGATGATCCGGTTCCGAATGCATATTTTAAAAATGTTGACACTGTAACTGACTCAGAGACTGGCTCGGTTGAGGAGGACGCAACCAAAACAATAACGGTTGCACTCTCACAGGCATCTGAGAGAAATATAACCCTTTATTATAGTGATGCTGGTACGGGTGATGCGACCTCGGGCGCAGATTATACCGCTATCAATGCATATAACGCTATCAGTACAATCACTGGTGCGCCAGGAGGTGGTCCAACAGAGGCCACATTTACGGTTACTACATTACCCGATGATATTGATGAGGGTGTCCCTCCAAACGATTATCAGACCGTTGATATAAACCTCCTATCTACGGTTGCAGCGACTTCTGAGATGCCCACAGCCAGTAATGCTCTTGTTTCAAGTAGTAACTCTGGTGCAGAAGCTGTTGTCTCTTATACATTGCAGATCACAGACCTTGAGGATGCACTACCTTTGGTTAATTTTACAGATGGGTCTGATGCTGTTTCTGATGCTAACAGTGTACCAGAAAATGGCGGGACAATTACGATAAATGTAGAGCTAAGCACGGCAACTGAGCGTACGATAACTATTCCATTTACTTTTAGTTCTCATGCAAGTGTTCCTGCAACCGGCGCTAATTCTACAGGAGATTATCCTACAGATTTTTTCTACTCAGGTTTTACAGGTGGTGGAACTTTAACGATTAATGGTGATGGCTCGGACGATGGACCAAAAGCAACATTTGACATTAGTATCTTAGCTGATGCGATAGATGAGTGGGATGAAAAGATTGTAATTAACCTAGGGGATCCAACGAATGCTCAAAAAGGTGGTACGGCTCAGCATACAGTTACCATCACAGATGCAAGTGCAGCACCATCTATTGATTTTACTACATTCTCTATTGATAATGGTACAGCAGAGCTTGCTCAGTCTAATGCTGATTACAATCTGAAAGATATTATTGCTCTTTCAAGTGAATCTGGTAAAGATATTACATTTACGGTTAAGACAAATGTCGCCAATAATGGTGCCACCGCAACTGCCGCCCAGGACTATACCGAGCTTGATGGGACTTTTACATTAACCGCTGGTCAGACAGCTCCGGCGAGTGATATAATTCTAGATATATTAGATGACTCCTATGATGAAGTTGACAAACAGACTGTTGTCGTTAACATTGGATTCTTAGGTGCTGATATTGAGGGAGATGGTACCTATGATGACCCGGCCAATGATCCTGCAGCTACGAATGGAAGCGTAACCTTCACCTATAATATTAACGATGATGAGGACTCACCTGTACTGATATTTAGCTCAGCTACTTATGATGTTGATGAAGATGCTGGCAATACAAGCATCGTAAAAGTAAAATTTGATCCCACTGGCACGACGCTTACTGAGAGAACAGTCACTGGTTTGTTATCTGTGAAAAATACCAGTACCGCAAATAATGGGACAGACATTACCACAATATCTGATAATACCACTCTAGTGATATCAGATGGTATTAATGGAACAACCTTCCC
>CAZYDX010000076.1:0-10180 GCA_964646455.1 uncultured bacterium
ATAGATTCATATATTGGATCGACAGTCATTGATGATGTTATTGATCAAAAAACTGGAGAAATTTTTCTAGAAGGTGGCGTTGAGCTTTCTAATGAGAATCTAGCCGAGCTTAAAGAAGCCAAGGTAAAAACAATCGAAGTTGTCAATCAAAACAAAGATTTCCATTCCATGATGCTCTTAAATACAATGATTAAAGATCCAAGCAAGAATACTGAAGAAGCATTAAGTATTGTTTATCAGTTATTACGTTCTGGTGAGCCACCAAATCTTGAAACAGCTCAAAAGTTTATTGAAAGAATCTTCTTTAATCCAAAAAAGTATGACTTAGGTGAGGTTGGCAGGTATAGATTAAATCAGCAATTTGCTCTTAAAGTTCCGGTTGAAAGTACAGTGCTTACTATGGATGATATTATTCAGGTGATTAATTTTCTTGTTGATATGAGAAAAGGGGAAAGAGGATCAGATGATATTGACCATCTAGGAAATAGGCGAGTAAAATCAATTGGTGAACAATTAACCAATCAGTTTTCTGTTGCACTAAGTAGAATGCTAAGAACTATTTATGAAAGAATGAATCTTAGAGAACAGGAATCAATTACACCCCAAGATTTAATTAACTCAAGAGTAGTTACAACAGTTATCAATACATTTTTTGGTACTAGCCAATTATCACAATTTGGCGATCAGACTAATCCTCTAGCAGAAGTTACTCATAAAAGAAGAATTTCAGCACTTGGACCTGGTGGATTAACGCGTGAGCGAGCAGGTTTTGAGGTAAGAGACGTTCACTATACACATTATGGACGACTTTGCCCAATTGAAACTCCTGAGGGCCCTAATATCGGACTAATTTCATCTCTTGCTCTTCTTGCTAAAGTAAATAAGCACGGATTTATCGAGGCACCCTATAGAAAAGTTATTAATAAAGATGGCAATGCCTTCGCAACTCATAAGGTTCAATATTTGTCAGCTGATGATGAAGACAGGGTAATGATTGCACAGTCTGATGAGCCACTTAAAGGAAAAGATGAAAAATTGACAAATGAAAATATTAGAGCAAGAATAAAAGGTGATTTTCCAATTGTTACTCCTGATAAAATTGAATTTATGGATGTTGCCCCAAACCAAATTTTGTCTGTTGCAGCATCATTGATTCCATTTCTAGAGCATGATGATGCAAACAGAGCACTGATGGGTTCGAATATGCAACGACAAAGCGTTCCTTTGATGAACCCAGATGCTCCAATTGTAGGTACGGGTATAGAAGGAAAAGTTGCGGTAGACTCAAGATCGGCAGTCGTTTCACCAGTTTCTGGCAGAGTTCATTATGTGGATTCTGAAAAAATTGTAATTAAAACCTATGATGTACCTGAAGATCTGACATTAATTGAAGGTGAAAACCTTGTAAGCGTTAAACTTCGAAAGTATAAAAGGACAAATCAAAATACTTCACAAAATCAACGCCCAATAGTCTCCGAAGGGGATAAGGTAAAAGTTGGCGATCCTATAGCTGATGGAACATCAACAAAAAATGGTGAACTTGCTTTAGGAAAAAATGTGACGGTAGCATTTATGCCTTGGCGTGGTTATAATTTTGAAGATGCAATTGTGGTTAGTGAAAGACTAGTCAAGGAGGATTTATTTTCTAGTGTTCACGTAAATGAGGTTGAGCTTGAAGTAAGAGACACTAAAAGAGGTCAAGAAGAATTAACGCCTGAAATACCCAATGTAGGAGAAGATGCAACTAAAGAATTAAATGAGAATGGCATTATAAGAGTTGGTGCAAAAGTAAAGGATGGTGACATTATTATTGGTAAAGTCACTCCAAAAGGTGAAACTGATCCATCTCCAGAGGAAAAACTATTAAGAGCTATTTTTGGTGAAAAAGCTGGTGAAGTAAAAGATGCCTCTAAAAGAGCCGACCCTGGTTTAAATGGAGTTGTAATAGGATCAAAATTATTTGAAAAAAGAAGTAAAAGTGCTAGGGCCGAAGAAAAGAAGAATATAATAGAACTTCAAAAAGAATCTACTCATAAAAAGAAAGAATTAAAAGAATCCAGAGATGTAAAGCTTCTGGACCTATTAAAAAATGAAATCTCAAATGGCATAAGAGATATATCTTCGGGTAGAACTTTAATTAAAAAAGGCACAAAGCTAACCGCTAAGAGGTTAAAGAATTACAATCTAGAGCGCTTTAATCAAGATGAAGCGTGGGTAGAAAAACCGCAATCTTGGAAAAAGCTTAAAGCAGTATGGAGGTCCTTCTGGAAAGAATGGAGGATTATCGAAGAAACTCTTGAAAGAGAAGTTTTTAAGCTCAGAATTGGCGATGAATTGCAACCAGGAATATTAAAACTCGCAAAGGTTGATATCGCGAACAAAAGAAAACTTCAGGTTGGCGATAAGATGGCAGGCAGGCATGGAAACAAAGGTATTGTTGCTACTGTAGTTCCAAGCGAGGACATGCCATTTTTAGAAGACGGTACACCTGTAGATGTAGTTTTAAACCCTTTGGGAGTTCCATCTAGAATGAATCTTGGTCAACTATACGAAACAATGCTTGGTTGGGCTGGTGATACTCTTGGTATTTCGTATGCTACGCCAGTGTTTAATGGAGCTACGCCTTCCGAAGTTGAAAATGAATTAAAAAAAGCCAAACTCCCCTTAACTGGAAAAGCGCAATTAATCGATGGTAGAACTGGCGAAATGCTTGATAATCCAGTAACGGTTGGAAATATTTATATGATGAAATTAAGTCATATGGTTGAAGACAAAATGCATGCTAGGTCTACTGGTCCTTATTCATTGGTCACACAACAGCCATTAGGGGGAAAAGCCCAGTTTGGCGGACAAAGGTTTGGAGAAATGGAATGTTGGGCACTTGAAGCTTATGGTGCCGCTCATACACTCCAAGAAATACTTACAGTTAAATCAGATGACGTAGAAGGTAGGTCCAAAGTTTACAATGCCATTGTAAAAGGTGAAGATCTGCCAGCATTTGGTGTCCCTGAATCCTTTAATGTTCTCATTAAAGAGCTTCAAGGTCTTGGTTTAGATTTAGAATTAGATTAATGGAGAATTACTTTGACTTTCATTCAAACAAATAAATTAGATACAAGTAAAGGCTTTTCATCAATAACCATCGGCCTTGCTTCTCCAGAGAGTGTTCTGCAGAAGTCTTATGGTGAAATAATCAAACCTGAAACGATTAACTATAGGTCGTATAAACCAGAAAAAGATGGATTATTCTGTGAAAAGATCTTTGGCCCTGTAAAAGACTACGAATGTCATTGCGGGAAATATAAAGGGATCAGATACAGGGGGATAATTTGCGATAGATGTGGAGTTGAAGTAACAAGAAAAAAAGTTCGTAGAGATAGGATGGGGCACATTACCTTAGCAGTTCCTGTTGTACATATATGGTATCTTAGATCGATTCCATCAAAACTAAGCTATCTTGCAGGTATATCAACAAAGGATCTAGAAAAAATTGTTTATTATGAACAGTTTCTTGTTATTGAACCAGGTAAAAGTGATGCAACTCAGTTTACCATTATTGATGAAGATGAATATATGGAATATGAAAGAGCATATGGCTTTGATGCTGTTTCAGAAGAAGATCGTGAAAACGAAGATTATTTCTATGCAACAATGGGTGGTGAAGCGCTTAGAGAAATGCTTTCAAGGATGAATTTGGTTGAATTAAGACGAGAACTAGAAGATGTATTAAAAAATTCAAAGTCTAAACAGAAAAGAGAAGAAGCATTAAAGAGATTGAAAGTGGTAAAATCTTTTCTTGTTGATATTTCAACTGTAAAAAAGATAAATAAACCTGAATGGATGGTTATATCTATTCTTCCTGTTATTCCACCTGAACTTAGACCGCTTGTTCCTCTTGATGGGGGTCGTTTCGCAGCTAGCGATTTAAATGATTTATATAGAAGAATTATTATAAGGAATAATCGCCTTAAGCAATTAATGGAAATAAAAGCTCCTGATGTTATTCTTCGAAATGAAAAAAGAATGCTGCAGGAATCAGTTGATGCACTTTTTGATAATAGCAGACGTAAAACTGCAATAAGAAGTGGTACTCGAAGACCTTTAAAATCAATCTCTGATATGATTAGAGGGAAAACTGGAAGATTTCGCCAAAACCTTCTTGGTAAAAGAGTTGATTATTCAGGAAGATCTGTTATCGTCGTTGGTCCTGAGCTAAGCCTTCACGAATGCGGACTCCCTAAAAATATGGGATTAGAGCTTTTCAAGCCACATATGATAAGCGAACTTATGTCTAGAGGGTATGCACAGACTCCAAGAAGTGCTAAGCTAATGATAGAAGATAAAGATCCAATAGTATACAAAGTTCTAGAGTATGTTGTTAGGGATCACCCTGTTTTATTAAATCGCGCTCCAACCCTTCATAGATTGGGGATTCAAGCTTTTCAGCCTGTTCTTGTTGATGGAAAAGCTATAAGAATTCACCCATTGGTATGTTCAGCTTTTAATGCTGACTTTGATGGTGATCAGATGGCAGTGCACGTTCCATTATCGCTATCTGCACAAATGGAGGCACGCATTTTAATGCTTTCTAGTCATAATATTTTGCATCCAGCAAATGGAAAGCCTTTAGCTTTGCCATCACAAGACATGGTTTTAGGTACATATTATTTAACCCGAACCAAAGAAGGCTGCAAAGGCGAAGGCAAAACCTTTGGTTCTTTCAATGAAGTATTGCTTGCTTATGAAGGTAGAGCTGTTGATGTAAATGCTATTATTAATGTTCGCCATAATGGTGAATGGCATAAGAATACTTGTGTTGGAAGAGTAATTATCAATTCAATTATTCCTTCTGAAATGGGCTATATTGATGACACAATTGATAAAAAACGCTTAAGTAGCCTTGTGAATGAAATATATTTATTAGCTGGAAATAAAAAAACCGTTACTTTTCTTGATAACTTAAAAACCCTTGGTTTTGATGCAGCTACAAAAGCAGGTCTTTCAATTGCAATTAGTGATATTCAAATTCCTGATTCTAAGGATGATATTATAAATGAAGCTCAAAAAGAAGTTGATGGAATTAAAGAAAAATATCAAAGACATGTTCTTACTGATGGAGAAAGATATAATAAAGTTATTGATGTTTGGACGCATGCCACAAATACTGTAGCGTCAACAATGATGGATGGTATGAAATCAAGCGATCAAGGCTTTAATCCTGTTTATATGATGGCTGATTCTGGCGCCAGAGGATCTCAGGACCAGATTAAACAGCTAGCTGGTATGCGCGGATTGATGGCTAAACCGCAAAAATCAATGACGGGTGGTAAGGGTGAAATTATCGAATCTCCTATTACCTCAAATTTTAAAGAAGGTTTATCTGTTCAAGAGTATTTTATTTCAACTCATGGAGCGAGAAAAGGTTTAGCTGATACAGCGCTTAAAACTGCCGATGCGGGATATCTTACTCGTAGACTCGTTGATGTTGCTCAGGATGTTGTTATTTCCGAAGTAGACTGTGGGACAATCAATGGAATACTGGCAGATGATCTGAAGGAAGGTGAAGATATAATTGAACCATTATCTGAAAGAATATTAGGGAGAACGCTTCTTGAAGATTTCATTGAAGATGGAAAAGTCTTAGTTAAATCTGGTACTATGGTTAGAGATGATGAAGCCAAGCTGGTCGCTGATAGTAATGTTGAATCTTTAAGAATAAGATCTGTTCTAACTTGTGAATCGCTAAGAGGTGTTTGCGCAAAATGCTATGGATGGAATCCTTCAAATCATAAATTAGTGGACCTTGGAACTTCTGTTGGTATTCAAGCCGCGCAAAGTATTGGAGAACCAGGAACCCAGCTTACTCTTCGTACTTTTCATATTGGAGGTACAGCTACTAGAATTATTGAGCAATCTGAAATGCAAACAAAACGTGCTGGAACTGTTAAATTTTCGGAAAATTTAGAAGTTGCAAAGGCAAAGGATTCCTCCGGGATAAGCGTAATAAGGTGTATGGTTAGACATGCTAAGATCACAATAATGTCTTCAGATGGAAAGAAAACTAGTGATTACAATGTTCCTTATGGTGCAAATCTAAATGTTGATGATGGAGAGAAGGTTAAGGCTGGAACTATTTTGTTTCAGTGGGATCCATACACTGATGTGATATTAGCTAGGCAAACAGGCACGGTAGAGCTCAAGGATTTTATCGAAAATGAGACCTATCAAGTTGAAGCTGTTGAAGGTGGAAAAAAACAAATGGTTATTGTTGAATCTAAAGATCGAAACCTTAGTCCGCATATTGAAATTATTGATTCGAAAGGATCTATTCTTGCAGGTGGAACAATTCTTCCAGTCACGGCAAATTTAACCGTAAGGCAAGGCGAAAAAGTAAATAGAGGTCAAACATTGGTAAAAATACCAAGAGCTATTGGTAAAACTCGTGATATTACTGGAGGGTTGCCCCGAGTTACTGAATTATTTGAATCTCGAAAGCCAGCTGACCCTGCTGTAGTTACGGAAATTGATGGTGTTGTCAGTTTTGGGGAAACCAAAAGAGGTATAAGGAAAATTAGTATAACTGGTGTAGACGAAGGAGTTAAAACTTACTCTATTCCTTATGGAAAGCATGTTGTAGTTCATGAAGGAGATAAGATCATAGCTGGTACTTCCCTATGTGAAGGTAGTATATCACCAGTTGATATATTAAGAATCTTAGGACCGAATAAAGTTAGAGAGTATTTAGTTAATGAGATTCAAGAGGTATATAGATTGCAGGGTGTAAAGATTGATGATAAACATATAGAGGTAATTGTAAGGCAGATGATGCAGAAAGTAAGCATTGATGATACGGGCGATTCAAACTTTTTGCCAAAAGATAGAGTTAACAGGGCAGAATTCTTTGAAACAAATGAAAAATTAACATCTATGGTTGTTATAACTGATTCTGGTGATTCTGAATATGAAGAAGACATGTTAGTAGATAAAAAAGAATATCTAGAAACAAATAAATCTCTTAAAGAAGAGAAAAAGAAACCTGCTAAATCTCGAAAATCTAAACCAGCAACGTTTGAACCATTGCTTATGGGAATTACGCAGGCATCACTTAATACTGAAAGCTTTATCTCTGCTACATCTTTTCAAGAGACAACTCGAGTTCTAACTGATGCTTCTACATCTGGAAAAACTGATTACTTGAGAGGCCTTAAGGAAAATGTTGCTGTCGGTAGATTAATCCCTGCCGGTACGGGATCTCCTCATTTAAGAGATATAATGGTTAAAAACCCCGAAGCTACTAATGATCCTAAAGAAGAAAAAGATTCCAAAGAAGAATCTGTTAAGACGTCAAAAAGCTTAAAATAATATTAACAAAAAAATTACAAATTAGAATTTTTAAAATGTTTAAAAATATGTTAATTTTGTAGGCTTTAATGGAAATGAAATGCCGACGATAAACCAATTAATAAGACAAGGTAGAAAAAGAATTACCAAAAAAAGTGCAACGCCAGCACTAAAAGGTAATCCTCAAAAACGTGGAGTATGTACTCGCGTTTATACTACTACACCTAAAAAACCTAATTCTGCTCTACGAAAAGTAGCTAGGGTTAGATTAACTAATGGAATAGAGGTTAATGCATATATTCCTGGTGAGGGGCATAATTTACAAGAGCACTCAATAGTCTTGATTGAAGGCGGTAGAGTTAAGGATTTGCCTGGAGTGCGTTATCATGTAGTTAGAGGAACCCTTGATACAGCTGGTGTTACAGATAGAACTACTAGTCGTTCTAGATATGGAGCAAAAAAGCCTAAAGCATAATTATGAGAAGAAGAAGACCAGAGAAAAGAAAGATTCTTCCAGATCCAATTTATAATGATCTTGAAGTTGCAAAATTTATGAACTACTTGATGCTTGATGGCAAAAAGGGGATAGCTGAGCATATTTTTTATAATGCAATGGATTACGTTAAAACAAGAACAAAAAAAGAGGGTAGAGAGATTTTTCAATTAGCAATTAAGAATGCCTCTCCATCTCTTGAGGTTAAGTCCAGGCGAATTGGTGGAGCAAATTATCAAGTCCCAATAGAAGTGCCAAAACACAGACAGTTTTTTCTAGCATCTCATTGGCTAATTGATTCCGCTAGGTCTAGATCTGGAAAATCTATGGCAGATTGTCTAGCCTTAGAGCTTATTTCTGCTGCAAACAACGAAGGTGGAGCAATAAAGAAAAAGGAAGATACGCATAGAATGGCAGAGGCCAATCGAGCGTTTGCACATTTTAGATAATAATGAAGAAAATTTTATTAGATAACGTTCGTAATATTGGTATAATGGCCCATATTGACGCAGGTAAAACTACTCTGACTGAGAGAGTTCTTTTTTATACAGGTAGAACCCATAAGATTGGCGAAGTACATGATGGTAGTGCAACAATGGATTGGATGGAGCAGGAAAAAGAGCGGGGAATAACAATAACTTCTGCTGCAACAACTGCAATTTGGGATGATCAACGAATTAATATCATTGATACACCGGGTCACGATGATATTACAGTTGATGTAGAGCGTTCTCTAAGGGTTTTGGATTGTTCATGTGCAGTTTTCTGTGCTGTAGGGGGAGTAGAGCCGCAGAGTGAGACTGTATGGAGACAGGCTGATAAGTATGGTGTTCCAAGAATAGCTTTTGTAAATAAAATGGATAGAACTGGAGCAGATTTTTATAATGTTTTAGAAATGATTAAAGAACGACTTGGCGCAAATCCTCTTCCAATTGTTTTACCCATAGGATCTGGTGATCTTTTTACTGGAATTATTGATCTAATCTCTATGAAAGCAATTTTATATAACGAATCATCTTTGGGTGCCCATTTTGATGTTGGTGAAATACCTTCTGACATGAAGGATGAAGCTGAAAAATGGAGGCATCATTTAATTGAAGAAACTGCAGGTTATGATGAGCATCTTCTAGAGAAATATTTAGATGAACAAGAAATAACTGAAGATGAATTAAAAACTGCAATACGTAAAGGCTGTCTTGATAATACTTTTGTTCCAACTTTATGTGGATCTGCATTTAAAAATAAAGGAGTTCAACGTCTCCTCGATGCTGTAAATGATTTTTTACCCTCCCCAATGGATATAGGATCTATTTCAGGATTTGACCCTAATGATTCTGATATTGAAATGAAAAGAAACCCAAGCGAAGATGAGCCATTTAGCGCTTTAGCATTTAAAGTCATGACAGACCCGTATGTTGGAAAATTAACATTTATGCGAGTTTATTCAGGTAAATTGGCTGCTGGATCCTATGTAATGAATCCAAATACTGGAAAACGAGAAAGAATAAGTAGAATCCTTTTAATGCATGCTAATAAAAGAGAAGAATTAGATCAGGTAGTTGCAGGTGAAATTGTTGCAGCTGTTGGATTAAAAAACTCTCATACTGGTCATACTTTATGTGAAGAGAAAAAAGAAATTTTACTTGAGTCAATGGAGTTTCCTGAGCCTGTTGTTGAAGTATCCGTTGAACCAGCTACTAAAGCAGACCAAGATCAGCTATCCAAAGGCCTTGCAAAGCTTGCCGAAGAAGATCCAACATTTAAAGTTTCTATACACCCAGAAACCGGTCAAACAATTATAGCTGGAATGGGAGAATTACACTTAGAAGTGCTAGTGGATCGCCTATTAAGAGAATTTAAGGTTAAGGCAAATGTTGGCACGCCTCAAGTTGCATATACAGAGGCAATTACAAAGCGAGTTGAAAAAGTAGATGTAAAATTTGCTCGTCAATCTGGCGGTCGTGGCCAATATGGTCATGTCGTTATTAATGTTGAACCAAATGAGCCTGGCAAGGGTTATCATTTTGAAAATAAGATTGTAGGTGGGGTAATCCCCAGGGAATATATACAACCTGTGAGCGAAGGAATGAAGGATGCATTAAAGAATGGTGTTTTAGCTGGTTATCCCATTGAAGATGTTAGAGTTGAATTGATTTATGGTTCATACCATGATGTTGATTCATCAGAAATTGCATTTAAAGTTGCTGGATCAATGGCAATTCAAGAAGGTTGCAAAAAAGCATCTCCAGTATTAATGGAGCCAATGATGAGTGTAGAGGTCGTTGTTCCTGAAGAATATCTTGGTGATGTAATGGGCGATATAAATTCTAGGCGAGGAAATATCGA
>CAZYDX010000077.1:0-1792 GCA_964646455.1 uncultured bacterium
ATCCATTTATTTTAACTACAGCATCGGTCACTGGTGCACCATCTTTTTCTATAGAAACGATGCCGCAGCCCGATAATCCACCCCAAACCTGAGCCACTACTTCATAGTCATTTGTCGGTGTGTTCGTAGTTATATCAACATTACAATCCGATGAGTCATCTTCATCATCATCATTACTACAGGCTGAGAACTGAAAGGAAGCCATTAAAAAGAACATTAAGATGGAAAGAAGTAAGTGTTTTTTCATTTTATAATTCCTTCTTTTACTAGTTTATCTAGCTTCGGTTTGATTACAAATACACAATATGGTTGATTCGGATTGTTTCTGTAGTAGTCATTGTGATAGTCTTCAGCATCAGAATAGTTTACGATCGCTTTAATTTCAGTTACAATATCATTATGCCAATACCCTGATTTATTCGCATTATTTTTCGAATTTATTGCAATTTCCTTTTGCGTATCATTATGGTAAAAAATGACGGACCTATACTGGGTACCAACGTCATTACCTTGTCTGTTTAATGTTGTAGGATCATGAGCCTGCCAAAAAACATTCAATATCTTCTCGAAAGTTATAATATCACTATTGAATTCAATTTTTGCTACTTCCGCGTGACCAGTTGTTCCTTTACATACTTCTTTATACGTGGTCGTTTTGGATTTCCCTCCAGCATATCCAGGAATAACCGATATTATTCCATCAATTCTCTGATATACCGCTTCGATACACCAAAAACAACCACCGCCGATAGTAGCATATTCTGAGCTTTTCATACCAAGTCCTACATTAAAAGTAAAAGCAATAATTATTAATAAGCGGATTAGTTTTATTTCGGAACAAGCCATATATCAGTTCCGTAAAAATCACCTCTTTTGTTTCGTATCCTAATCTTCTTTTCTTTTATTCGATAATTATTTGTTGGTGCATTAGCCCGAATCATTAAAAATCCGGTGTCTTGTACTGCAATAGCAAATTTCCCATTAAGGTCAGTGATTCTTCTTCCTTTTTCTTCTGGGTATATGTCTAAGGAAGGTGCATTATATAGTGCACGTTTTGTAGGCATTCTATTGCCACCTTCCCAAGTCTCACCAGCCATTAGGTTTATTAAATTGGTCTGACTTGCTTCATTTGGCGGTGTAGGAGCTCCATATACTCTGATTTCTGCACCAAATATAGGTTTTCTAGTGTTGTAGTCTCTTACAACACCAAACACCAGAGAGTTATCAAGATAATCTCCAGGTAAATACCTTGGCAAGCCTTTAACATCAAGAGGGTTTGAAATATAATTTTTTTGAATTATCCCTAGATTCTCATATCTACCATAGCTCGGGACATAACAATGTGAGGGATTGATCATGATTGAATCATTTACATTTATTGTAATATACCTTTTCGAATCAAGCGTATAGGAGACTGAATCAATTTGTATCCTATTAAAATTGTAGGATTCATTATTTATTAAAGACGCAGTGTATATTACATGACCCACATGAAAATATGCTTGAGTCTTCCTTAGTATTAGGTCATCTGCCTGTTTATCATACATTTCTGATGATTCAAGGGTCATTACATAGTCACCTGTACCATCAGGTGCATAGTGTTTAACTCTGATATAATGAGGCCCAGGCAATAGCGGGAGTTTCATCAAAAAATTATTACTATCTCTACTATTATCGTCCGCAGCAAGTAGTTGGCCAGCATTATTTAATATTTCTGCAAACACATCTGTATTTCCAGATGATTTTGTAAGAACTGTAATTGGATACTTAAGGTCAAATCTAAAAACATCAA
>CAZYDX010000077.1:1892-10172 GCA_964646455.1 uncultured bacterium
GGTATGATCATTGTACCATTATCTAGTAAATAGTCTTTTTTCTTTTTTGTGGTTGTTCCATATGTACTGACCCTAAACTTAACTGAGACCTCTTTCTCAGAATAACTAGATAGTGAATAAGCGATAAACTGAGAGCTGTCAGACTCTAGGCCGCTGCCTTTTTCATTGTCTATATAGATATATGGTGGTGGATCATCATCGTTAATCTTGACTGTGTGTGTTGATTTTAATCCAATTGTAGCATTCACAGGCTGACTGAGAGCAAGGACAATAGTTTGCCTTGGCTCATCTATCGTGTCATTGATAATTGAGATATCTAGTGTATCTCTGGTCTGACCCAAAGGAAAATAAGCAGTCCCAAAACCTATAGTATAGTCTTGGTCAAACATAGCCGTACTCAGAGATTGAACCTGGTAGTCAACTGATATTTCTTTTCCACTCTGGTTAGAAAGTGTCAGTATAAGATAGTGTCTACCTACAGACTCAGATACAGTGGTGGTAGATGATAAAAATTCGATTGATGGAGGGAGGTCATCATCAATAATGGTTAATATGTGTTTCCGAGTTGAACCAGTTTTGGCATTTGCAACTGTAGAATCAATTATTGTAATAATTAATGTTTCGTTGTACTCATCTATATTATCATTGTTAATGTTTAAGGGGAAGGTAATGCGTGATTTCCCAGCAGGAACGGAGATAATTTTATCAATGGTAGTGTAGTCTCTACCATTTCCAATAGCAGTACTATCATAGGTGGTAGCATGTATTGATGCTTTCTTACCTGACTTAGAAGATACACCCAGAGAAATCTTTGCCATACCAGTTCCCTCATTCGCACTAGAACTGCTGGTTAATAGTATAAGTGGCTCTGGAATATCAACAACGTAAACGTTTACAGTATCAAGGCCAGAGTTGTATCTGTCTTTTACCATTAGTTCGAAAGATAGTGTGTCTTCAAAGACTGAGGTTGTAGTTAGGGTAATAACAGATTGATCCCAATTTTTTGATTTAACCTTTTTTCCAGTTATTTTTCTCCATTGGTAAGACTTGATTTCACCATCAGGGTCATTGCTTTTTGAGCCATCAAGTATGATTGGGTCTCCAATATCTATGGTCTGATCTTCACCTGCAATAGCTATTGGAAAAATATTTTTATTGTATACATCTACCTTAACTGTGTCATCATCAATTATTTTACCAGGGCCCTTTACGGTTAAGATAAATTCAAAGGTTTGGTCAATATTTGGTGATAAAAATTCAAAAGCAGGTTTGGTTGGGTCTTTAATATTCAGTTTATTTGTTATTTCTTTCCATTCATAGGATTGAATTACTTCATTCGGGTTGTAGCTCTGGCTTCCATCAATAGTGACAGTTTTTTCATAAGCAATTTCTTGATCAGGGCCAGCATCAGCTTGTGGAGGTTCTATCCCAAATGGAAGGGTCTTTACTTCCTGTTTTTCCTTTGTCATAGTTACGTCTATATTTTTAATACTTTGGTTATTTTTTGGCCATGATTTGAGCTTGAATTTGACCAGCATCTTTTTCTTAGAGATAGTAAGATTATAGTTAGCTGGTTTTAGTTTTTCTATAACAAATAGACCTTCTTTATCGGTCTCTATCTCTTCAACGGCATTGTAATTCTCATCTATGAGTATAACTTTAGCCTTTTTTACTGGCTTACCTTTTTTATTTATTACTTTTCCGCTAACGGATACTTTTTCTATTTTTTTTGGTCGTTTCGCAGGTTTTTTATTAGTCTTGACTGCACCTATTTCTAATGCACCACCTTTACCTACCTCTGGGGACAGATTAACTACTTCATCATTATTTACTGGCTTAGTACCAAAGGAAGTTTTTTGTTTTTCCCCCTTTTTTGATATAGTGATTTTTAGGTCTTTGATATTAACATTATCTGAAGGCCAAGCTTTGATTAATACCTCAGCGGATTCCTTTTTTTTATTAACAATTAGTGTATAGTCTTGAGCTTTAATATTTTCTAAGATAAAGATACCCTTTTTATCTGTTTTTGTACTTGCAGAATTTTCTTTATCTTTATTAACTAACTTAATCTCAGCTTTTTTGACTGGCTTTCCTTTTGCATCAAGAACTATACCTGATATAGACATAGTCTCGCTTGAGAAAGCTGGAGATATTAGCACAAGGCTAAATAGGTTGATTAATAATAATATTCTTTTGTTAATCATAATCTTATTAGACATAGCCTATGGTTGCTATAAAAATGTCAACATCATTGACCACCTCAGATTTATATCAAATTACAAAATACTTTCATAACCTACAATGTTATCAATAAATCTATAATTCTAAAAATTTTAACAGTATTATTTATTAATCTATAGAATTAAAATCAAATAATAATTTTATTATAGTAGTTTATGAAATATACTCTAAACAAAAGTAAAATAATTCAAGATTTAAGATCTATTATTGGTGAAAAACATATCCTTACCACTGATTGGAGCAAACAACGCTATTGTAAAGGATGGCGTTATGGCGAAGGAGACGCTTTGGCTGTTGCCAAACCAGGAACATTACTTGAGATATGGAAAATTTTGCAGATTTGTGTGGATGCGGACATTTTTGTTATTATGCAAGCTGCGAATACAGGTTTAACTGGAGGATCAACGCCATATGGCGATGACTATGATCACCCTATCCTAATTATTAGTACCATGCGAATTGGAGATATACATATAATAAATAAGGGCAAACAAATTGTGGGGTTTGCAGGTAGCACATTGTTTGGACTGGAAACCAAATTGGCAAACTATGGAAGGGAACCGCACTCAGTGATTGGTTCTTCTTGTATAGGCGCTTCCATTGTTGGAGGTGTTTGTAATAATTCAGGTGGAGCATTGGTAAAAAGAGGGCCGGCTTACACAGAGCTTTCACTATATGCACAGATTAATTCACAAGGAGAACTGATATTAATCAACGATTTAGGGATTGACCTTGGCAATACACCTGAGGAAATTTTAACTAATATACAAAATCGAAATTATAGTAAAGACCAAATACAATTATCGAATAAACTTGCATCCGATAACGAATATCAAGAACGAATAAGAGATGTAGATGCAAATACACCTGCACGGTTTAATGCAGATGAGCGACGCTTACATGGCGCATCTGGTTGTGCCGGTAAAGTTGCTGTTTTTGCTGTACGCTTAGATACTTATCCCATACCAAAACGTAATCAGGTGTTTTATTTAGGCGCCAATAGTCCATATGTATTAGGTGCAATTCGTCGAGATATTTTATCTCAGTTTGAAAATCTTCCTACTTCGGGTGAGTATTTACATAGAGATTGCTATGATGCTGCCAAAAAATATAGTAAAGATACCTTTATAGCGATTAACAAAATGGGACCTAGTTTTATACCAAAATTATTTGAATTTAAGAGGAAAATAGATCTTGCAGGTGAAAAATTTAGATTTTTTCCTAATAAATTTTCAGATCAATTGATGCAGCTTTTAAGTAATATTTGGCCTAATCACCTACCACGCCGTATGGAACAATACCGAGATCAGTATGAGCACCACTGGATAATTGAAATGTCTGATGAGGGGATCGATGAAGCAAAAGCATACTTCGAGACATTTTTTTCAAAAAATGAAGGTTCCTTTTTTGAATGCACTAAAGAAGAAGCTGAGAAGGCAATTTTACATCGTTTTGTTGCCGCAAGTGCCCAAGGTCGTTATCATGCGATCAATCAAAAAAATTTGGGTGAGATGATGTCCATGGATATCGCTTTTCCTCGCAATGAAAAAGATTGGTTTGAAAAATTACCTCCGGAGATTGATAATCTATTAGAAATGAAACTGTATTATGGTCACCTATTTTGCCATGTATTGCATCAAAGTTATATCGTTAAAAAAGGTGTGAATGTTGAGGAGTTAAAGAAAAAATTATTAAAAATCTATGATGACAGAGGTGCTGAATATCCTGCTGAGCATAATGTTGGCCATGAATATTATGCTAAACACTCATTGAAAACTTTTTATAAAAAATTAGACCCCACTAACAGTTTTAATCCAGGTATAGGGCGTACTAGTAAACATAAATACTGGAAGTGAATTAAATAATATTTGACAGATTTTTTTATAGAAGTTTGATTGTCTAAGTCTATTGTAGAAAATTAATTAGCTAACTAATTTATATATATTAATTCTGAGGAAGATAATGCGGAATAAAATTCAATATATTTACAAAGATATAATCACTATTCTTTTTTGTTGCTCTTTTACCTTTGGCGATTCTGTTGCGAGAATTATCAAGGCAGAGGGAATCGTTTATATAAAAAGATTGGGTATGCAAACCTATTCCGAAGTTGCTCAAATAGGTGGCTCAATCAATAATGGTGATGCAATTAAAGTAGGTGAATACGGTTTTGCAGCTGTGACCTTTTTGGATGATAGATCGGTAGTAAAGATAAAACCGAACTCACAGTTTGAGTTTATGGATACGAAAAACACTAGATCATTAAATATAGAGTTTGGAACCATTCTGAATAAAATTGAAACTGAAAATAGAAACAAGACTTTCCGAGTAGTTTCACCCGTAAGTGTCGCTAGTGTAAAAGGAACTGAGTTTGCTGCAATGATTAACCCCTCAGGTGTTGATCAGTTTATTGGAAAAGAGGGATTGTTTGATGTTTTTAACTCTGTCAGTGGTCAAACGGTAAGCGTTGGTCCCGGTCAAAAAGCATTAAGCGGTTCATCTGGTAGTCTTATGCAGGCGCCCGCAAGTCCTAGTGAATACCCAAAAGACCCTGAAATAGAGGAAATTATAGAAGATAAAAAACCACCATCTGAAAGAACTGATCCTTCTAATTCTACAACTGAAAATCAAAAAGTAGACTCTATAGAAAATCAGAATAATGTTAAAGATTCAAACATAGAAAATAGTGGTAGCAATAATGAGCCTTCTCCAGAACAGAAATCATCAAGTGATTCTAAACCAGATAGTAAGCCCAGTGTACCAAAAAAACCTTTTGGTATGGGCCTTGGAATTGGATCAGCTACAATAGATGGGACGCTATACAATCAGCTTGCACTTAGACCAGAGATAAATATAGCAGGTGTTGGTATAGGGTTAGATTTAGTGGTATACATGGACAATGAGGGAAATGTTCGTGAGGATGAGTGGGATTTTAAGAATGACCCTGATTTGATATATGATAAAATTTTATTTATTCGCTATGGTGAAAAATCTTCTCCATTTTGGGCTAAATATGGCTCTATTGAAAATATGACACTTGGTCAGGGCGGTCTAATGAAGGGCTATTCAAATATGATGGAGTTTCCAACCGTGAGAAGAGTAGGTGTGAATACTGGTTTTAATGTTGGTCCAGTAGGCGGTGAATTATTCCTATCTAATATTAAAGATCTCTCAAGAGGTGGTACTATTATGGGGTTAAGGGCCCAGTATAAGGTATCTGACTTGCTTCCAATAACTATAGGCATAAACTATATCTCTGATGCAAATATGTTTTCATCGTTGAAAGATAGAGATGGTGATTCTTTTCCTGATGTGTTTGATGACTTTCCTACTGACAGCTCTCTCTGGAATGATACCGATGGTGATGGTTGGCCAGACCCTGGTCATGGACTAGGTGTACCTGATTCGTTAATTGATATTGACGCTGATGGTGATAACCTTGTTGATGACATAAACGACGATATTGTAACGCTTAAAGCAAGGCCATTTAGTATCAATGATAACAAAGCGTCTGTATCTGCTTGGTCGTTTGATATTTCATATCCTATTTTATCTAGTGATATGTTATCACTATCCGTTTATACTGAGTTTAATTCTCTATTATTTCCTGAGGTTGCAACAATAGATGTAAATGAAGATACACTTTTTTACAGGCCAAAGCGAACTGGTACCGGGATGACCATACCGGGGATAAGATCAAAGCTATTTGGTCTTCTAGATATATCATTAGAGTATAGATCTGTTAAAGGCTCCTACGTTCCTCAATTTTTTGACCAGGCATATGATTTAAATAGAGTCATTAGTATGTCTCAGGGTACAGAGACAATAATCAAGACAAAAGATATGTCTATTTTTTCAGATTATGATGATTCTTGGACATCGAGTGGTTTATTTGGTGCTGCAAATATGAATCTCTTGGGCTTAGTTAATTTTAGTGCTTCTTATGCCAGTATGACGGCTGATACTGTTGAATACAATAGTTTTAACTCTGTTTTGACAGTAAACACGGATAATATTCCTAAGCTAAGTGCAGCAACCGCTTTCTATAGAAGAAATAATGACAAGGATCCGTTTGATTTTAAAAATCCATCTGAGAATACTGTAATGGGTTACCGCGTAGGATACGAAATGAGTAAAGGTGTTAGCCTGATTTGGGAATACAGTGAGTTTTATAGAGATAATGGTACCGGGGAATTAGAACCAGTTAAACAAACAAAAGTAGAAACCGCATTTAGTTTTTAAATATATATATTATGAGAAATATTCTATTTTTAATGGTACTATGGTCTTTTGCTTTTTCTCAGAGTGAGGTTGTCATACTTAGTCCAAGAGTAGGAACCATTATCGATATCCATGAGAATCGGTTTTATAAAATATTTCCTAAAGTTAGAAATTATTTCAGTGCGCAGATTTATTTGACATCAGACTTGAAATACAAAGTACGTTTTGTTGTAAATAAAAAAGGAAAAAGAAAAACCTACGAAAAAAAAATGTCACTCAAGCAATTCACTAGGTTTCAAAATAAAGTGAATGCACAGCCTGAATTTACGGAAAAAGCACGAAAGATAATGTATTCCGGGATGGATTTTCTAAGGGCAGCCGAAATTATAAGTGACCTTCCAAAGCCTCAGTATGTTAAGGTTATTCATAATAATAAACATTTAAAGGGCACTCTAATAGAATTTGAAAATAATATTATTAGTATTCAGACAGCGCGCGCCGTAGAAAAAATAAACTTAGATTATGTAGAGCTTATTTCATATAGACTTTCTAATAATGAATTTTTAGGTTTAAAGCCGTATATTTATGTATTGAGTGGGGCTATGGGATTAAAAATGGCTACTTTATATAATAGCCAACGAAGTCCTAGGTTGGATGAGTCATGGTATTATAGATTCTATGGTATCGTAGCGGGATTAATTGTTAGTAGTGAGCTATATGAGGCTTTAGCTACAATCTTGACCCCGACTGAGACTTTCATTCTTTCCCAGGAAAAGTATGAGAAAAATAAAAGGTAATAACTGGAGACAATATGGCCGAAACAAATAATGGTAATGGTGGGGATAAACCCAAGGTTGATCCTCAGAAGCAATATTTAATCGAACAGTTTGGCAACCTTATGGAAAAAGTTGGTGAAGGTTATGGTGGCCCACTACAGGAAGAGCTAATTAGACGAATGGAGCAGACTATTGCCGACTTTGATGAAGAGGTAAGTGAAATGCTAGAGAACTTGCGTGATAACTCAGAGAAAAGGCACGAAAAGCTAAAGCAAATATGGGAAAACCCTGAAGAAGGCTCTGGTAGTGAAACTCCCAGTGATGATGCTCCTGGCGCATCAGAAGATTCTAGTGATTGGGAAAAGAGATTAGAAGGCATGGCTGATGGCGCTGAAGAGGAAGCAAGTGCTGAAGCACCAAAAGAAGAAGAGCCAAAGAAAAAAGGTTTATTTGGGCGCGGTAAAAAGTAATGCCAAATTAGGGGGTGATATATCACCTCCAATTTATATTTAGATTAGTTTTTTTCTTATCTATAACACTAGGGCAGGGGCCGGCTGATAAGTCAAAATCTTTCTCTCCATTAACAAAAAAGGTTTTTAGTTTTTCTAAACTTGATTTTGTTACTTCAGAGGGAGAGTTTAATGAAGCCATATGTACACTTATTGTCTCAGATTTAGTTTCTGATAGTCCACCATTTATAGCCATTTATTATAGAAGAGAAAATTCTCAGTGGTTTACTGAGTCTCTATATCGTAAACGACTACGTTTTAGTTTTAAGAATGGTGTGATAAAACTAGATCGATCTAATTTTTGGGATTGGTTTGAAATTGAAGAAATAAAAATTGTAGTTATATATTAGTTTAAATAGTCATTTTACATTGAGTTAACCATTTATGATTTATATAAGATATATAATTATTTGTTGCTAATTTTTTTCTATTAACATAGTATAAATAAAGACTTTGTTAAATAATGAAATAATTAAAGTAATTTGAAAATTAATTTAAGGCCGTGCTAGGTGGGGAGTTAGCGGTGCCCTGTT
>CAZYDX010000078.1:0-6343 GCA_964646455.1 uncultured bacterium
ATTGATGAAACATTAAATAAATTTGAAGACGCAGTCAGATCAGCGAAAGATTAATGCAAAAAACACCTTTATGGACTGACCAGTTCTCAAGGCCAAATAACTTAATTACCTCTGATAGCCCTAATTCTAAGACAGATGTTTTAATTATTGGTAGTGGCTACACTGGTTTATGCGCAGCCAGAATATTAAAACAAAATGGCGGTGATGTTATTGTACTAGATAGAAATACTATAGGTTGGGGTGCAAGCTCACGAAATGGGGGTATGGCAACACCAGGTTTAAAGCAGGGTATACAAAAGATATATAAAATGTATGGATCTACACTCGCGCATGAATTCTGGAATGCTTCTGTGGATGCGATTGATTTAATTGATGAAATTGTAGAAGAGTACTCTATTGATTGTGAATGGGAAAGAAATGGTCATGCCTCTCTAGCTACAAAACCATCACATGCTCCAAGACTAAAACAATATGGACTTTGGTTGGAAAAAGAATTTGGTCATTCTCAGAAATATGTCCCAAAAAATCAGATACGCGATGAGATTGGCTCGAATGCGTATTACGGAGCTCTGACTGATGAAATTAGTGGAGGTTTACATCCCTCAAAATATGTATTTGGGCTAGCAACGGCCGTCAGTAGCCTAGGTGCTCAACTATGTGAGAATACTGATGTACTAAAAATAGAGAAAAGTAATTCTAATAATTATAAAGTGATTACCTCAAAAGGTGATATAAATGCAAAGAAAATTATAATTGCAACCAATGGATATACAGATAGATTGGTTCCAAAATTAAAACCTTTAATTTTTCCAGTAGGAAGTTATATAGTTGTAACAGAGCCACTATCAAAAGATCTACAGTCTATTGTAAGCCCGAAAAGGCGTATGTTTTATGATTCAAAATGGTTTCTAAATTATTTTAGATTAACACATGATGGTAGAATGTTATGGGGCGGACGTAATGATTTAAGCACAGATTTAGATTTAGATGATAGTGCGAATCGTTTATCAAAAGAGCTTTACACGATATTCCCAGACCTTAAAGATATTCCTATTACACATACATGGACGGGAAAGCTTGGTATTACCTTTGATCTGATGCCACACATAGGTAAAACAAATGGTATTTATTATGCATTTGGATATGGTGGTCACGGTCTATCTATAGCAACATATCTGGGTACAGAGGTAGGCTTATTATTATCAGGGAAGAAAGATCGGAGCCCATTTATGGAGATACCAAACCAGACCATGTTTTTCTATAGAAATAGGCCGTGGTTTATACCTTTTGCAGCAAGATATTTTCGGTTTCTAGATTGGGTTAGCTAAGCGAATGGCTTCAATTTCAAATATAGATTATTTTATTATCATTTTATATATGATGGGCATGGTTGGAGTCGGCTTTTGGTTTTCAAGGCGCCACGGAGATTTTGAAGATTTTTTTCTAGCAGGAAGATCACTAACCACTCCTCTTTTAATCACTACTCTAATTTCTACTTACTATGGCTTAGATGTATTATTTGGTGATTCACAGTTAGCATTTACAGATGGAGTTGTTGCTTGGTTTGGTTATGCGAGGCCAACGTATGCATTTTTTCTAATAGCTGCATTTTTATTAGCTCAGAGATTAAGGAATGAGAATTTTTTAAGTCTTCCAGATATTCTAGACAGATACTATGGGAAAGAAACGCGTTACATTGGAGCCACAGCTTCTTTTATTTATTCATTACCATCTTTGTCTTTGTATGCTTTTGGGATGCTTGGTGAAGTAATTATGGGCTGGCCTCCGATTATTGGAATGGCTGTTATCGGAGGTGTTGGATTAGTATATACCCTTACAGGAGGATTTTGGGCTGTTGCTTTAACAGATTCTATTCAGTTTTTAGTTATGTGTTTGATTATAGCTTTGGCGGTTCCTTTTGCTTTTAATCTTATCGGAGGCTTTGATCAGATGATTAAAATATTACCGGAATATTATTTTGAAACGATGGGTGATTTATCTATTTGGCTTATTATAATTTACGCATCGACAGGCCTGACTATATTAGTTGAGCCAACATTTTACCAAAGAATTTTTGCAGCCAAATCATATAAAAATGTGAGGAATGCACTTATTGCTGGGATTTTTATTTGGGGTTCATATGACTGGATTGTTACAATCCTAGCGATGGCAGCAAAAGTAGGTGTTTTGCAAGGGACAATCACTGTAGATGTTGATTCTAATGCAGCTTTATTAACAATCATGGTTGCTGCGCTACCTGTAGGTGCCTTAGGATTATTTTTAGCGGGTGTAATTGCCACAGAAATGTCTACTTTAGACTCATACTGTCTGGTTGCTGGTGGGAATATTTCATACGATATATATAAACCAGCTTTTAAGCCTGATGCTTCAGATATAGAATTGATTAAAACAACTAGGATAGGTATCGGTGTCTCTTGGGTCTTGGGGTTTTTAATGGCATTAGCGTTTGAACAAATGTTAGGCTTGTGGGTGCTTTTAGCATCTATATTAATATCAAGTGTTATGGCACCTATTCTTCTTGGTCTATATTATCCTGCATTAAGGAAAAAATTAGCAGGAATATTAAGTTCTAGTTTTGGTTTATTGTCAACATTAATATTAAATATATATATTATGGTTCAGGGCACTTTTGATGTTGCAGAAGAGACATATATTTTACATTTTGGCAGATGGGAGATTATGCAGGAATATGTAATGTATTTTACAGTGCCTTTTTCTTTTTTTGGTTTTTGGTTGGGGATTTTAATTGAAAAAGATAAGAGTTAATAGATGAGTGGTTGGGAAATTTTTACATGGCTTTGTACTCTAATTCTTGGGTTAGGCTCCATTGTTGTATTTATTTTGTTTTTAATTGATCTTCCTTCACTTCTCAGTAATGAGCAAAAGAATAATAATGAAATATAAAAACTATATTAATGGTAACTGGCAGGATGCAAAATCCGGCAAAAAATTCGCAGTAGAGAATCCTTTTAATCAAGAAATTATTGCACATGTACCAGACAGTAATAAAGATGATATTAATATGGCTGTATCTGCCGCAAAGGACGCATACTTAGATTGGCGACTTATGAGTGCAGGGGACAGAAGGGACTTGATGCGAGAGTTGGCTACTAAGTCTCGCGATAATGCTAAAGATTTAGCTAAAACAATTTCAATGGAAATGGGGAAGCCTTTTGCTGAAGCATTAGATGAGATTGATACTGTTGCTGATTTTTTAGAATATTATGGAGAACTAGCCAGGGATGAGGTTGGAAGAATAGTCGCGCCCGTTGATGCGAAGACAATGTCTTTGGTTCGATATGAGTCAACAGGAGTGATTGGATGTATCATTCCTTGGAATTACCCTTTAGCTCTTATGGGGTGGAAATTAGCACCTGCTTTAGCAGCTGGAAATACAGTCGTTATGAAACCTTCAGAGATTACACCATTGTCTGTACTACATTGGTGTAATATAATTGAATCCATACTACCGCCTGGTACAATTAATGTAGTTACTGGCTATGGTCAATCTGCTGGAGAGCCACTTGTTACACATTTGGATGTGCCAATGATTACCTTTACCGGATCAGTTGCAACTGGTAAAAAGATTGCTAGTCTTGTGGCCGACAATCTTAAGAAAGTATCTCTAGAATTAGGAGGCAAGGATCCAATGATTATTTGCGATGATGCGGATATTGAAATTGCAGCTCAAGGTGCTTCTTGGGGAGGCTTTGTGAATGCTGGTCAGGTATGTACAAGTATTGAACGCGTATATGTTTTTGAAAGCGTTGTAGATCAGTTTACAGAAGCAATTATAGAAGAAGCAAAAAAAGTAGTCCTTGGAGACCCTTTTGCTCATAGCACTGATATTGGACCAATGGCGTCAAAACTCCAACAGGAAAAAGCTATTCAAAAAGTTGGACAGGCAGTTAAGGAGGGTGCTCGGTTGTTGACAGGAGGGGACGTGCCAAGAGATTTTGAAAAAGGATATTTTTTTCTGCCAACTGTATTAAATAATATTAAACCTAATATGGAAATTGTAACTGAAGAGGCTTTTAGCCCTGTATTACCAATTCAAAAAGTTTCATCAATAGAAGAAGCTATTGAACAGTCAAATGACTCAATTTATGGATTAGGATGCTCTATTTTTACGAAAGATATTGATAGAGCATTAACTGCTGCAGATGATATCAAATCTGGTACTGTATGTATTAATAGTCCTTTGATGGAAAATATTGCTGCACCCTTTGGTGGTATGAAACAATCGGGTATTGGTAGAGAGCATGGTAAAGAAGCATTGGATGAATTTAGAGAAGCAAAACATATATTTATAGATTATAAGCAAGAATCAAAAGATTGGTGGTTTGTAAAAAAGGATGACTAGTAGTAAAAAGATAAGAGAAAAGCAAAAAAAGTATATTTTTGATGCAGTAAAAAATTATTATGAGGAACCTATTGTTGTGTCTGAAGCAAAAGGTTCTATAGTGAAAGACCTTGATGGAAAATCTTATTTAGATTTTTTTGGAGGTATACTTACTGTATCAATTGGGCACGCAAATGAAGAGGTTAATACTGCAGTAAAAGCACAAATTAACGATTTAACACATATTTCTTCTTTATATCCATCAATACCTGTTGTCGAGCTCGCAGAAAGGTTAGTAAAAATTGCACCTCGAAATTTAAACAAAGTCTTTTTAAATGCTACTGGTACAGAAGCTGATGAAACAGCTGTAATGCTTGCACAGCTTTATACTGGGAACTCTGAAATTATTGCACTAAGACATGGATACTCTGGCAGGTCTATGCTCGCACAGTCTTTAACTGCGCATGCTCCATGGAGAGCTATTCCAACACAAATCGCTTCTGTAAAGCACGCAATGGCTCCATACTGTTATAGGTGCCCACTAAAGTTATCGCCTAAAAATTGCGGTACAGCGTGTGCGACTGACATAGAAGAATTAATTCAAACAACGACAACGGGTAAGATAGCAGGAATTCTTGCTGAACCTATTTTGGGCGTAGGTGGATTTATCACTCCACCAAAAGAATATTTCAGTATAGTGGCTGATATTATTAGGAAATATGGAGGAGTTTTTATTTCTGATGAAGTACAAACTGGTTTTGGACGTACTGGTAAAACATGGGGAATTGAACATTACGGAGTTGAACCGGATATGATTACGGTAGCAAAAGGTATCGCAAATGGATTCCCACTAGCAGCCGTAATATCTACAAAAGAAATTGCAGGCTCATTAGAAAAAAATTCAATCTCAACATTTGGAGGAAATCCCGTAAGCAGTGCATCAGCTAATGCTACCATAGATATAATTAAAAGAGAAAATCTGTCTGCGAATGCTAAGAATATGGGACGAAGACTTATGAATGGAGTCAAAAGAATTCAAAAATCATATCCAAAAACAATTGGAGATGTACGAGGGAAAGGATTAATGGTTGGTATAGAGCTTGTCAAAGATGAAACAATAAAAGATCGAACACCTGATGTTAAATCAACTAATAGAATTATGGAAGAAACTAAAAAAAGGGGGCTTTTGATTGGTAGAGGTGGTCTTTATGGGAATAGTTTGCGCATAGCCCCAGCCTTAAATATTGGTCCAAATGACATTGATGAGGCGTTACAAATTATTAATGATTCATTCAAAGCTTTATAAATGAATGTAAAGAATAAAAATTATATTAATAATAAATGGGTTGATGCTATTGATGGGGGGACTTTCGATATTGAAAACCCGTTTACTGAGCAGATCATAGCAACGGCCCCTTATTCCAAAGAAAAAGATGTGGATCATGCTGTTAATGCAGCAAAGTCAGCTTGGGGAAATTGGAAAACTCTTGGTTCTATCGACATGAGAGATTTGCTACGAGAAGTTGCTGTAAAAAGCAGGAAAAATGATCGTGAAATAGCTGAGATTATTGTTGCTGAAAGTGGTAAACCACTTATTGAGTGCTTGGATGAAATTGAATGGATTGCTTCTATTTTTGAATATTATTCTGAAATTGGTAGAGACCAAAAAGGAAGGGTTGTTGCTCCGGTTGCAAGCAGATCTATGAGTATGGTTGTAAAAGAGCCATATGGTGTAGTTGGATGTATTGTTCCTTGGAATTACCCACTTTTGTTAATGGCGTGGAAAGTAGCGCCTGCATTGGCGGCTGGCAATACTTTGGTTATTAAACCTTCTGAGTATACTCCATTATCTATTATGCGTTGGCTCGAAGTTGCTTGTGATCATTTACCCATTGGAGTCGTAAATATGATTACAGGTGATGGAGTTACAGGTTCTTATATTGTTGAGCATCCACTTACTAGAGTAATTGCATTTACAGG
>CAZYDX010000078.1:6443-10057 GCA_964646455.1 uncultured bacterium
TTTTGGATTAATGATCCTTTAACTGATAACGAAGCAGCTCCTTTTGGAGGAATGAAAATGTCAGGGGGCGGTAGAGAGCTTGGTATAGAGGGTCTCGATGAGTTTCGTGAACCAAAACATATACTTATAGATTATAAAATTAGAGATAAGGATTATTGGTTTCCCTATGACCTTGATGAAGGAAGAAAAACTTAAGCTGTTTTTTATGGCAGTAAAAATTAATACTTCAATTCCTGGTCCAAAATCCCGTTTACTCACAGAGCGAAAATCAAAAAGTGTAGCAAGAGGACATGGTACAGTTTGTGATGTTTATATTAAAAAAGCAACCGGAGCAATTCTCATTGATGTGGATAATAATATTTTTATTGATTTCGCTGGTGGAATTGGGACAATGAATGTTGGCCATGGTCATTCTAAGATATTGGACAGAGTAAAAATGCAATTAGATGATTATACCCATACATGTTTTACAGTAGCTCCTTATGAAAGCTATATTGAATTAGCAGAAAGGCTATCTGATTTGGTTCCAATATCTGACAATTGTAAAGCGGCATTTTTTAATTCTGGGGCAGAAGCTGTAGAGAACGCAGTAAAAATATCGAGATCTTATACAAAAAGGACTGGTATATTGGTTTTTTCAGAGGCTTATCATGGAAGAACACTTATGACAATGACGATGACATATAAAGAAGATCCTTATAAAAAAGGATTTGGCCCTTTTGCTTCTGAGGTTTTTCGTTTACCATACCCATCTGATAAAAATGAATTTAATTTTAATAATCTTGATTTTGATCCAAATAAAATTGCATGCGCAGTGATTGAACCCGTTTTGGGAGAAGGTGGTTTTATACCAGCATCAAAGTCAGGTATGAAAGCGCTTGAACATTTTTGTAAAGAAAACGGAATCCTTTTAGTTATTGATGAAGTTCAAACGGGCTATGGTAGAACTGGGAGCTTTTTCGCAACTGAGCAGTTTGATGTTGAACCTGATATCATTACTGTAGCTAAATCAATTGCAGGGGGACTCCCACTTAGTGGTGTCATTGGAAAATCAGAAGTCATGGACTCTGTACATATTGGAGGCATTGGAGGAACTTATAGCGGGAACCCTTTAGCATGTGTGGCAGCGCTAGAGGTGTTAGATATAATGGAATCTGAAAAATTATCAGAGAAAGCTAATGAGATTGGAATAGCCTTTCATACCAAAATAGATACAATAATAAATAAAATACCTTGGGTCAAAGAAATTCGAGGGATAGGAGCTATGATGGCGATTGAGATTTTTGATCCAGATTCTGGTGAGCCTGATAAAGATAGAACTAATCGAATTCATCAATACGCACTAGAGCATGGGCTTATAATGATTACTGCAGGTACATATGGAAATATAATTCGGACACTAATGCCATTAAACATTGATAAAGCAACATTAAGCGAAGGATTAGAAATTCTCTGTGATTCATTAATGGCTTAGTATCTATCAAACCATTTGGGATTAAGATCTGGCCATTCATCGTTTTCTGCTTGTTCAGCTTTTTCTGGCCAATTATTTTTACCGCTCCATTGATTAATTTTTATTTTATATACGGATGTTTGTTTTAGTTCGCTGTTTGTAATCGGACGGTAATCTTTTCCAGACTTCATTTCACCAAAATACTTATTTAGTAGACCGTTTAATATTTCTCTTTTTTGATTATTGCCATCTATCACAATTACTTTTCCAAATATCATTACACTTTTGTATTGTATACTTTTTTCTAGTGGAATATTAGATGGTAATAGTCTTCCAGACTCAAAACATTCAAAACAAACCTCCGGGTATTGACTAGCATTATACCGAATTCTTCCAAAAGCATTCGAGTGGAAATAGATTTCGTGGGCTTCTTTTGAGTACCAAAATGTAGTAGGAATTATAAATGGCTGATTTTTATCCCGGGTGGCTACGTGTCCAACGGTTGTTTTCTTTAACAGATTTACAATCTGTTTATCGCTCATGACTAATTCAACAATCCTAGACTGTTGAATTGGTTTTTTATTAGGGTCATAACTCATGAATAAATATAAATAATTATAATCATTCTATAATGAATAGTTTTGATTTAATTATAGTGGTTTAATTATTTTTTATTTAACATTGATTAATGATGCTAATAAATAAAAAAATAGAAATTCTTGATTCTACTTTACGCGAAGGTGAACAAACTCCAGGCGTGTCATTCACAAATTATCAAAAGATAGAAATAGCTGAAATGTTAGATAATTTTGGAGTTGATTTTTTGGAGCTGGGTCATCCAGCGGTATCACCTGATATATATAAGACAACAGATATATTAGGGCAATTATCTCTAAATGCAAAAAAAATTGTACATGGGAGAATAATGAAGTCTGATATTGATGATGCAATAGATCTAGGTATACCCTGGATAGGGTTATTTTTTGGTACATCTAGAGATTATCTAAATGATAAATATCGATTAGATGAAAAAAATGCCCTGCAATTAATTGAAGAAGCAATAGTATATGCTAAGAGAAAAAAACTAAAAGTACGTTTTACAGCAGAAGATGCATCTCGAACAGATTTATCCTTTCTATTGAAAGTTGGCGAACTAGTTGAAAAAGCTGGAGCAGATCGTTTTAGCCTCGCAGATACAGTAGGAATTCTGCACCCCGATAAAGTATCAGAATTAATAGGGTTTTTTGTATCAAGATTAAAAATACCAATTCATATGCATTGCCATAATGACTTTGGATTAGCAACAGCAAACGCTTTGCAAGCTATACAATCAGGTGCGAGATGCGTTGATGTAACAATAAATGGATTAGGTGAACGGTGTGGGTTGCCTCCTTTAGCAGAGGTAACTGCCGCATTAGATGAATTATATAATGTTAAACATACGTGGGATTTAAAAAAATTAAATGAAATCTCTCTCTATATTGATCAGATAACGAAAATAAATAAAAATAATACACGACCCATAACTGGGGAATATGCTTTTAGTCATAAAGCTGGACTACATATTAATGCAATGCTAAAAAACCCAAAATCTTATGAGTCTATATCACCACAAAAACTTAATCGGAAACATAAATTTATTATTGATAAATATACAAGCAGAGGTGCTATCCGCCATCGCTTAGATGAGCTATATATTGAATATGATAAAGTGCTAATTGATAATATTTTAATGCAAATAAAAAGACGTCCTCAAGTTGCAAAATGGACCGATAAAAAAATTAAGCAATTAGTTGAAGACTTGCGAGCGTTAGAAGCTAATAAAGCTTCCTCAATTAATTGATAGCATAATTATTTTAAAAAAAGTCACTTTAGCTATTGCACCAAATTTTCAATAAACCTTATAATTGAGTGTCTCTTTTGACAAAGTTTTTTTAAAAAAAGATTTTGAAATAAGAGGCTGACATTATGAACCACATAATATAAATTATGTGGGAAGAGAAGGCTTCGGGTTGGCGTTTGGGGCCTTTTCTTATATATAGGGTTTTATCTGTTTTTTGACAAGGGGGCGACCGGCATTCGACGGGATATGAGAGGTGTTTAACCGCATGCGGAGGATATCAGTTCCCTCCTTAATCATCTGATAAAAACAATATATGCC
>CAZYDX010000079.1:0-9963 GCA_964646455.1 uncultured bacterium
TGGATCGTTATCTAAATCACAAAATCCTTTAGGTTTGTTTCATTCTGTTAAATTATATAACCAATCAAATATATATAAACGAATATTGATTAAATGTATTGGTTCGGTGCACTCTTCAATAGAAAACTATGTCATGAGGCATGGATTTGAAACGTTTTTATCCTTTGAGCCATATATGAATCATGACCAAGCAATAAAGGAGATGGTTAAATCTGATATTTTGTTTTTAGTTATCCCTGATCTAATAAATAATAAGGGCATTATACCTGGTAAATTATTTGAGTATTTTGCTAGTAAAACCAATATTATTTTAATCGGTAATAAAAATTCAGATGCTGCAAAATTAATGAAGGATTTAGGGTATCAATTTTTCTATGATATAAATGAAAATATTAATTTTGATGAAATATTGAATAATAATTACCATAATAATATGAATATCAAACCATTTAGTAGGGCAGAGCAAACAAAGCAATTATCCAAAATATTTAATAAGATAACATAATGAAAAAATCTGAAAAAAAAATTACTGATATCTCTTTGAAGGATGTAAAAAAGTATTTCACAGATGAACGATATAAAATAAAGAAGAGGGTTGATTCTTATCTTGAATTACCAGAGCTGATGTTTTCTGAGATGAATCCTGTTTTTGTTGTTTCAACAGGACGGGCGGGTAGTGAACTTCTTGTGAGGCTATTGGGTGAATCAAAAATAGGGACAGTATATCATGAGCCTAGACCAAGAATGTTTTACGGTTCTAAATTATTATTTGAAACAAAACAAGATATTCAATCAAAACAAATAGCATATTTAAATGCCAGATATGATCTATTAAAAAAAGCTTACCTTGAAGAAAGTCGATTTATAGAAACTAATAATAGAAATACATTTTTTATTAGTGCCTTGAATAAACTTTTCCCTAAAGCAAAATTTATTCATTTAGTCCGACATCCTGGTGATTTCGTTAGGAGTGGTATAAGAAGAAAATATTATTCTGGGAACGAGAATGATGATAGTAGAATTAAACCGCAGGAAAATGAAAAAGCTTTTAGTGATTGGAACGGGTTTAATGAAATTGAAAAAATAGGTTGGTTGTGGAATGCCACAAATAGTTTTATTGAAAAAGAAAAAACAGATTTAGATGTCGAAAATATATTATTTATAAAATCAGAAGATTTATTTTTAAATCCAGATACATATAATGAGATTTGTAGTTTCTTAAATCATCCTCTATTAAGTATTAAAAAAATAAGTAATATCATTAAAAGACCAATCAATAAGCAAAAACAAAGTTCTTATCCAAGATGGGAAGAATGGTCAGAAAATGATAAGTCAAAATTAATTAAAATTACATCCTTAGGTAAAAAATACGGATATTGGGGATGAGCGTACAGAAAGATATAGATAAACCAATATTACTAGATATAGGTTGTGGAAAAAATAAACTGATGAGATCAGAGTATAGGGTAATTGGTGTAGATATTTGGGAGAACTCAGATGCAGATATTATCGGGCCAGCAAATAAGTTGCCTTTTGATAATTCATCTATAGATCATATTTATACAAGACACTTTCTTGAACATTTTACCTATGAAGAAACTGTCAGTCTTTTTAATGAGTTCTTTCGAGTACTAAAACCAAATAGTCCGATTGAAATTATTGTTCCTCATGTTAGCTGCATATCTGCATTCCAGGACCCAACACATAAAGCATTTTTTACGAAAAGATCCTTTTTTAAATATAAGCATACTGGATTTAGTGTTAATAAAATCGAATTCTTTTGGTTTAGGTATCCATACAAGGGTTGGTTTCCTTTTATTATATATCCAGTGAATAAAGTACTTAATAATTTTAATAGTCTAGAGAGATTTGCAGGGCTAATTGGAGGTATATACGAGATTCATTGCGAGATGAGAAAAAATACTGCTGAATTAGATTCTAAACATACACCTGGAGCAAAGATTCTTTCGTAGTAATATGGAGGAAAAAACTACTATTATTATAGTTACTTATAATGCATACGACTATGTGAAAAAATGTATAGAGTCAGTTTTAAAGTACACTAGCAATGTACACGATATCATAATTATCGATAATAAATCTGATAAAAAGACCCGAAATTATATTAAATCATTTTCTTCTGATGAAAGATTTAATATAATTTTAAATAAAGAAAATATTTTATGGTGTCCGGCTTGTAATCAAGGATTTAAACATACCTCTTCTGATTCGAAATTTATTGTTCTACTAAATTCAGATATTGAAATATACAAAGAAGATTGGATCCATAGACTTCAGCAGCCAATGTTAAATAATGATGGAATTGGCTTATCTGGTACAAAACATAATTTTCAGCCAATAAAACCTACATATGGAGCTTTAGATGGGAGTTGTTTGATGATAAAAAAAACACTTTTAGATGATATAGGGTATTTTGATGAAAACTATCCTTGGAATGGTGCACCTTATATTTTTACTCAAAAAGCGTGGAAAAGAGGGATAAAGTATTATTATGTAAATGATTCAAAGTTGATGACTCATTTTGAAAGAAAGTCTCGATTAGATAATAAAGTCCAATTGAAAAATAATTCAATAGACAAAAGAGCTATCATCTTAAATGAAGGATTAAAGCCTAGTCTAGATATTTTTTCTTGGATATTAAACAAGATGTCTGTTTTTGATATAAATAAACAAATATTTTAGGAAATACTAGCTGATCAGTACAATTTATTATGGGAAAATACCTGTAGCATAAAAAATGGCAATTCGTCCTAAAATTAAATCTTTTGGCTATTCGACAATTATTTATGGTTTTTCAAATTTATTGACAAAGATTGTTGCAGTTACCCTCATTCCTTTATATACAAATTATTTAAGTGTTTATGATGTTGGGATTATCGCATTGCTAGAGATGCTTGAACTGTTTGTGGTTACTATTATACCAATAGGCTGTGTGAATGCAATGTGGCGCTATCTTTCAACTGAGAAAGGGACAGAAAAAAATAGAATAATAATATCATCGTTTGCTATTATAATAATTAGTGGGTTTTTTATAACGGGGTTTTTACTATTATTCAAAAATACTTTGATTAACATATTAAACCTTGATGCGATAGATAATCTTATCTTTTATGTATTATCAAGTTGTTTTTTAAGGGCAGTATCTAATTTTATTTATTGGCTTTTGCAGTATAAAAATAAGGCATTCTCTTATTTAATATTATCTCTGACTCAATTTATTAGTCTCATAGGATTAACAATTTACTTTATAATTTGTGTTGAATCGGGTGTAATAGGTATTTACTATGCAAAAATAATTGTATTTTCTGTTTTATTATTTGCTACAATCTTCTTTCTATTAAAAACTGTACCTGCAATGCCATCGATAAGGTTAATTAAAAAATTATTATCTTATGGTCTTCCTATTATTCCACTAATTCTATTAATGCCAGTCCTAACAATGTCAGATAGGTATTTTTTACAAATGTATAGCTCTGTTGAAGAAATCGGGAGGTATGGGATTGCATATAAGTTTGGTATGCTCATAAATATGCTTCTAGTGGTACCTATTCAAAAGTCTTGGGGGCCACAAATGTTTCATGTGGGTGACTTATTAGAAGAAAACAAGAGAATACATCAGGATATAACATTTTATTATTCCTTTATTGGGTTATTTATTCTTCTAGGACTTAGTCTTTTCTCTGATACAATATTAACTATTTTCGCTAATAAAAATTATATAGAAGTGTCTTGGGTAATTCCCTGGATATCATTAGCATATTTTATTGGCGGATTTAAAATCTTCTTACAGGCAAGTGCATCATTATCAGATAGGACCGATTTGTTTATAAAAACAGGGGTCTATACAATCTTATTCAATTTATTCTTAAACTTTATCCTTATAAAATATTTTGGCGTAATTGGTGCAGTTTCTTCCACTATTTTATCTTATATGATGCTCATATCATTATTATTTAGTTATTCTCGAAGTATAAATAATATAAAATGGCCTATAAAAAAAATTATGCATGGCGCAGTTTTAATTATAATTATAATTAGTATTTTTAAGTTAATAAAAGATTATAATCAAGAGTATGAGATTATTATTAAGTTCGTCTTATTACTGTTATTTCCAATGATAAGTATTTTTACAAAATTAATTGGTAATAAGGAGATCAATGGACTAAGGTATCTTTGGAACATAATGGTTAAAAAAAATATAGTATGAAAAAAACAAACGCATGGTTAATAATTCCAATTATATCATTTATTTTCTTAAATGATCTTATTTTAAACAATAAAATACCATTGGCCAGTGATATGGTAGCGCATGAGCCAATTAAGCAATGGAAACAGACCTTATCTGAATTCCCTCATTGGTTTCCAAATCTTTTTTCTGGTATGCCTTCATACGGGGGATATATATATACGCCAGGGCATCCACTAAAGCCAATATTAGATATACTATTATTTAATACTGGTGTTAAGCTTTTGTTTTATCTATCGATTGGAGGTCTAGGGCTTTTCTTTCTCCTTCGTTTTCTAAAAACTTCAATTAATTCATCTATATTTGGTTCGGTTGCATATTCATTAACTCCGTATGTTTTTGGACTAATCAATGCTGGACATAATAATAAAATAATGGCGGGTGCTTTTATTCCATGGGTTGTATTTGGCTCCTTGTATATGTTTAAGCATCGTTCAATTAAATCTGTTTTATATCTTAGTATTATCTCCGCATTACAGTTATGGACGAATCATCCGCAAATCGTTTATTATACCTGGATGGTCATTGGCCTATGGTGGTTATTAGATCTGATTATTGATTCAATAGAGAAGCGGAAGAATATAAATACATCCTTTATCAAATTAGGTTTAATGATCTTATCATTAATATTGTCATTGTTGATGGTTTCAGATCCTTATTATGAAGTATATAAATTCCAATCTGAATCAAACAGAGGATCTCCATCAGTTCTAGATCAAACGAATGACACAAAAAAGGGGACGAAATGGGATTATGCTACCCAGTGGTCTTTTCATCCAGCTGAGACGGTTTCGCTTATTTTTCCTTATTATTTTGGTTTGCAAAATTTTTCTGTTAAAGATAGAAGTACTCCAGAACAATTCATGAAACAAGCCTCCTACTGGGGATACATGCCTTTTACGCAATCAACACATTATCTAGGCTTATTGATTATAGTTTTTTCTTTTTACAGTCTTTGGTTTTATATAAAACATAAGGTAATAGGTAGAAAAGAAGTAATATTATGGATTATTGCTATTGCTGTTGTTGTCACTGGGTTTGGTAGCCATTTTTCTATGGTCTACAAACCATTATTCTATTTTGCGCCTTTCTTTTCAAAATTTAGGGTTCCATCAATGATATATATGATGCTTTCACTGATTTTACCTATGCTTGCTGCAATGAGTCTTGACAAAATGATAAACCAGAAAAATAAGCGTGATATTTTTAGCGAATCCTCAAAATTAGTTGGAGTATTTATATCATTAAGTCTTTTTCTTTTATTATTTGGGGAAAGTATTTTGTCATTTTCTTCATCTGGCGATGAGAGGTTTCCTCAATATGTCGGTATAGTGCAAAATATTAGAGTTAATCTCTTTAATAAAGGACTAATTTTGGCACTATTTATTAGTTCAGTAACATTAATCTTTATTTGGCTTTATTCAGAAAAAAGGGTTAGTAAAGACATACTGACATTTGCTTTGATTGGTATTCTTGTTTTTGATTTATGGATTGTCAATAATGAATTTCTTTCGCTCAAGCCATCAATAAGCATGGTAAATCAGTTTAATAAAAATAAAACTCAAGAAATTATTTTTATGGAAAATGATAGTAGTAGTTTTAGAATTTTTCCTGCTGATGAGTTTAACACAAATAAATTTGGATATTGGAATATAGAGAGTATTGGTGGATATCGTGCTGTTAAACTAAGAAATTATCAAGATCTGATGGATATTGGAGGGTTTCGGAGGCCTGAGATTTTGAATATGCTAAATGTGAAATATTTAGTAACAAGAAAAAAAGTAAAAAATTCTTCTTTTAAGCAAATTCCAGGCATTTATAATTTGTATGAGAATCTAGATTATTTACCAAGGGTATGGTATGTCGGCAATATAAAGAATGTGGATGACCAGGTATCATCTTTGTCAAAAGTGATGGATATTTCTTTCAGGCCTAAAGAAACTGCAGTCATCATTGATTATAAAGGTCCCGAGCTATCAAGCTTTGTAGGTGGGTCAATTGATATAAAATCGTATTTACCTAATAATATTAGTCTAAATTGTGAAACAAATGGTGGCGCGCTATTAGTTTTATCTGAAATATTTTATCAGTCTGGGTGGAAATGTAAAATTGATGGTGAGATTACCCCTATTTATCAAACGAATCATGTGCTCAGGTCAGTTTATGTTCCAGATGGAAACCATAATGTGAAATTTTATTATGATAGTTCTGATTGGAAAATGGCGAAAGTTGTTTCAAGGTTTTCATTTTTTAGTTCACTATTATTTCTTGGTTTAATTCTATTTAGAGAAAATAAATCGCCGATATCATGATATCTCCTTATAGGCATGTAGGAAATATTAAGGGTGGAATTTTTCTTATTGGTATGGTTCTAGTAATAGGACTTTTTTCTTATACAAGGTACTTATCAACAGAACTAAGAAAAGATAACAGAGAGGTTGTAAAACTCTATGCTGAAATAATTGCTGCGACTGTTCAAGATGAATCTAATACGAATATAGATTTTATCTTTGAGAACATAATTAAGAAAGTAAAGTTTCCAATTATACAATCAAATCAAAATAAAAATCCGCAACTATGGACAAATCTACCTGATAATATTAATTCGGATGGCGATAGGCTTAATTTTTTATTCTCAATGGATAAAATTAATACGCCAATCCCTTTAGTATTTAATGATAAGACAAAGGGACCTATTACCTTTGGCTATTTGCACTATGGAGATTCAATATTAATTCAAAAAATTCAGATATGGACGTATGTTGAACTTTTCTCTATTGGTTTGTTTCTTTTATTTGGATTTATGGGTTTTTCTTTCATAAGAAACAGTGAAAAAAAACATATATGGGTAGGCTTGTCAAGAGAAACTGCACACCAACTTGGTACTCCAGTATCTGCACTTTTAGGATGGTTGGATTACTTAAAAAATGATACATCAAGTGTTGAAAAAATCATACCTGAGCTTGAGTTAGATATTGAAAGACTGCAACAAGTTAACAGGCGCTTTAGCAAAATGGGATCTAATCCAGAAATGGAATATTTTGACCTTTCAAAAAGAGTTGAGAGTGTTTTGGGTTATTTAAATCGAAGGATACCAACTCTTGGAAAAAAAGTAGAATTGGTCAACGATATTGAGTCAGATATTGAAATTAAGGCGAATGGGACTCTAATTTCATGGGCTATTGAAAACTTAATTCGAAATAGTATTGATTCTATTACTAATGAATCTGGATTAATTCGTATTAGTTTGACTAAAGATGATAATAAGGTAAAAATTAAGATTTCAGATAATGGATGTGGTGTACCAAAAAAAGATTGGAAAAATATATTTCGTCCAGGGTTTAGTACAAAAAGATCAGGATGGGGGCTTGGACTTTCATTATGTCAACGAATAATTAATGAAGTTCACAAAGGAAATATATATATATTAGAATCGAATCAAGGCACTGGAACTGTTTTCGAGATTAATATCCCCTCTTCTTAATAACCTTTATTTCTTTTATTCAATTTCATTGTTTTACTTGTAAATTATAACATAATAAAAAAGAATTAATATGGATTTTATTTTTGCACAATCACAACCCGTACAGGGCGGTGGAATTTTAAGTTTCTTACCATTTTTATTAATAATGGTGATCTTGTATTTCTTTATGCTTCGGCCACAGGCTAAAAAGCAAAAAGAAAAAGAAGAAATGATTAATAATCTTAATAAGGGCGATAAGGTTATCACTATGGGAGGTATTATGGGAACAGTTAGTGGTTTTAAGGAAAAAGGTAAAATAATAACTCTAAAAGTTGATAATAACACTACACTGACATTTAATAGGTCTGCAATAGCAGGTCTTTCTGGAAAAATTAAAGAGGAGGACCTAGGATAATGTCTGTATTAGAAGTTGTACATTATGGGAATCCAATACTAAAAAAGAAATGTAGTCCTGTTTCAGATTTTTCAATACTATCAGACTTTATTGATGATATGTTTGACACAATGTACGAAGAAGAGGGCATTGGCCTAGCGGCAAACCAAGTTGGTGTTGATATGAATCTTTTTGTGATTGATATATCTCATACTGATGATAATGAATTTCCCAGAACATTTATTAATGGAGAGATTACATCTTCCAGGGGTGAATGTATTTTTTCGGAAGGATGTTTGTCAATTCCTCAGGTAACCTTAGATGTAACCAGGCCAGAAAAAATTATTTTTAAATATCAAGATATATTAGAAAAATGGCAAGAAGAAGAATTCGAAGGCCTTTTAGCACGTGCCATTCAGCATGAGATTGATCATCTGAATGGTGTTTTAATTATTGATTTAGTTAGTGAAATGCAAAAAGCTAGTGTTAACCAAGAAGTAAAAAAAATAAAGAAAGATTCTGAAGCTAAGTTAAAGCAGCAGTCAATCGCTAAAGGGTTTGTTCTTTAGCATTATATTAATTTATATAATTATATACAATATGGTGTTATTAGGATGAAAGTAGCATTTATGGGAAATCCTAAATTTGCTCTTCCTTCATTAGAAAAGCTTAATCATAGTAGCCATGAGATTATAGCCATTATATCTAATCCTCCTAAACCGATGGGCAGGAAAAGAATTTTAAATCATACGGATGTGGGAAAATATGCATTACAAAATAATTTAAAACTAATAGAATTAGATTCATTTGATAATAATGAAGTTTATAAAAAAATAGTATCTATAAATGCTGATATCTTTGTTGTCGTTGCTTACCGTATTTTGCCTGAGAAATATATATCCATACCCAAATTTGGATCAATTAATCTGCATGCTTCATTATTGCCAAAATATAGAGGCGGAGCCCCTATCCAGTGGGCTTTAATGAATGGGGATAAAACTACAGGTTTAAGTGTATTCCAGATTGAAAAAAAGGTAGATACTGGGAAAATAATTGCTCAAAAAAAGATAGAGATAGATAAAGATGATAATTATGAAAGTTTGTCAAAAAAATTATCAACTATTGGCGCAGAAATATTGATGAGTACCCTAACCTCTCTTGAAATAGGAAATGTTAACTTCATTGAGCAAGATAAATCTATTGTAACAAAAGCACCAAAAATTTCAAAAAATATGTTGCGAATTAAATGGGGATGGCCTGCAGAAAAAATAAATAATTGGATTCGCGGCTTATCGCCAAAGCCAGGTATGATAACAATATTTCAAAATAAAACAATAAAGATATTGAAATCAGTTATTGTAGATGCTCATTCAAAAAATACTCCAGGAAAAATAAAATTCGAGAAAAATAACTCACTTGAAATATATACGGGAAAAGGATTGATTTCTATATTAGAACTTCAGCAAGAAGGCAAGAAATCTTTACCAGTTGAACAGTTTTTAAGAGGGATTAGTATAGGCGAAAGAGATTTATTTCACTAATGGATTCATCTCGCAGGATGGCTGCAAATGCATTGAATGATTTTGACCTCAGTAATGATAAACTATCATTAATTGTAGAACGTATTTTAAAAAAAACGAAACTATCTTCAATGGAAAAAAAAAGAGGTAGAGTAATTATTAACGAAGTCATTAGGCGACGTGGAATTTTAGATTTTATTATAGAAAAATGTTCTAGAAAAAAAATAAATCAGATACAAACTAAGCTGAGGAATGTATTAAGGATAGGCTGTTACGAATTAATTTTTGATGATTTTATTCCTGATTTTGCTTCCATACA
>CAZYDX010000080.1:0-5713 GCA_964646455.1 uncultured bacterium
GGTATACAAGACCTGATTTAATCGGAAGCCCCATACTATCAGCCATTTCCTGATAAGTCGCTCCTGAACCACCTTCTCCACCATCAACAGTGATAAAGTCTGGACCTCTTCCGGTCTGGTTCATATAGGCACAGAGCTCATCAACTGAATCAGGCCCACCCATAACAACTTTTATACCCACTGGTTTTCCGCCTTCCTCTCTAATTTTATCAATAAAATCAAATAAAGATGGAATATCGTGAAATTGATTATGTCTGTTAGGAGAGTCAACCGTTTTCCAAGGCGTCACTCCTCTAATTTCAGCTATTTCTGGATTGACTTTACTTCCCTCAACATGACCTCCTCTAATCTTTGCCCCTTGTGCAAGTTTTATTTCAAAACATCTTAAATGCGGATTAGATGCTTTCTCTCTTAATTTTTCCCAGCTAAAGGTTCCATTCTCATTTCTTACCCCAAAAATACCGGAACCGATTTGCATAATCACATCTCCCCCACCAATTGTATGATATGGCGCAAGACCTCCTTCGCCAGTATGCACCCATGATCCCGTAGCCATTCCTAAACCGTAGCTTATAGAACTAATGGCATTCTCTCCCAAGGCACCATAACTCATCGCGCTCATCCCAACCGGACCACGTAAGTGCCATGGCTCTCTGCAGTTAGGCCCTATAACAATCGCATTCTCTGCAGGCAATGTCCACGGTGATACATCTACCTCTTCCAAGTGCTCTTTTCTTGAAAAAAGACCCTCAGTACCAACATATCGTTTTGTACGAATTTTTGGAGCTACTTCTACTTGCATCTCCTCTTTCTGCTTTGGAAACATTGAATTTCTTATATATAAACCAGGCTTGTCAAAATCTCGTTTGGAGCCAAAACCGATAACAGTTTTTAAATATTTTCCTTGAACAACAATATTAGCAAACTCCGAACGATTAAATGGTTTCCCTTCATCATCAGAGTCAAATAGATATTGACGAAACTCTGGGCCGAGCATCTCAAGTAGATATCTAATACGCCCCAGTAAAGGAAAATTTCTCAGAACCGCATGCTGACTCTGGTTTTTATCATGAAAATAAAGATAAACAAATAGGAATAACGGTATAAGAAAGAATAATAAAAGAGTGATATTTACTAAAGCAGATACATCTAGTTTTTCTAACATATTGGCTCCAAGAATTATACTGTTATTTTACGATTAATATTGGAACGTTACACCTGTTCATTATGGAAAGTGGTATACTTCCTTTAAAATATCTTTTTATTGGACTCATATTGGATGCGCTCATTACTATTATCTTATCATCGGCTGCCTTTTCTATAATTTTTCCCACAGTATCACCCTCCTCCTTTTCGTGCGCATAATCAACACCAGATCTTCTAATCAGCTTTTTTATTTTAGCAATATTTTTACCTTCATGATTAATAAATGCTTTGTCATTATCTACAGTAAAAATATCAATCCCAATATCATATGCTAGTGCAACACGGATACCATATTTTGTTGCCTTCATCGAACCACCCGCATTATCTATAGGAAGTAACACTCTTTTAAATTGTTCATTATCATATTGGTTCACTACTAATATTGAACTATTTATATATTGTAATAGATCATGAGACATATTTCTTTTTTGACTCTTACCAACAATTGTCACATCATAATTACCATATTGGACTTCTTCTCTTAATTCTGCAATAATGTCGCCATTACGAAGAATTAGATTTACATCTTCACAAACAGTTCCTGAAAGATAAACCAGTTTTCTGTCTTCTCCATCATCAATCAATCTATTTTTTGGAAAGCCAGTTTCAATCTGTTTAGAATCAATTAAATTATTATCAGACAGATAATTAAATGCCCATTCTAATACATCTACTCCAGGTGGATTAAAGTCCCAGGACTCCATCTGGTCTTGAGCAAGTTCGACAAGCTGAGAGCTGAATTCACTAACCTTCTCACCAACATCTATTATAGTTGTCTTAGCTTTGAACGCCTGCGCAACCTCCATACCTAAATGAAGAGTTGGCTTAGAATATTGTTTACTTCCTATTGCAATTAATATTTTCATAATGCTTATACCTTTAATTCTTTTTTAATTAATAATTAACCAGTACGTATTTATATAGATCATCAATAGGATTATAGATAGCAATCCTATCCTTAGACCAATTTTTACAAAATCCTTCGCCTTTATCATACCACTAGTATAAACAATCGTGCAAGCAGGCGCAGCAACAGCTGTAAAATATCCAAAGGCTGATGATACTGCTGTCACTAATCCAATATGCAACATATCTGGGACAAGGTTCATTGTTATAGGCCCCAGGACTGCAACCGTCGCTGAGCTAGACAAAATATTTGCCATTGATGTGGTAATCAGGATAACAATTAGATCACTAAAGAATGGAAACACTTCCATCATACCTCCAAATAAAATAATTACCTGGTCGGCTAACCATAACGCGGCCCCTGTTGACCTAATGCTTGTACCAAGTGATATTGTTGCACCAAAAAGAATAACAACACCCCAGTGAGTATGCCTGCTTAAATCGTTCCATCTTACAAACCCTCCTAATATATATATAAAAACACCTGTAAGAGCGATAGTCCCTAAACCAAACGTTTCACTAAAAAATATCCAACCAATAAAGATTAGAAAAAAAATGATTACCGTTAAAGTATTTCGCCCTGTCATACTTCTTGACCTTGCTACTTTTATAACTAATTTTCTTACACTGCTATCTAAAATCTTATACTCTGGTTTAAACGTTTTCATAATAACCCAGGTCGCTATTGGTATCTGTATCAATACAAAAGGATATATTTTTATCATCCATTCAAAATAGGATAGTGTTATACCATCTTGGTTAAGATAATTAATCATAATAACGTTCCTACCTCCTCCAGATGGTGTGCCGATTGAACCTATAAGGCATCCATACGCAATTGAAAACAATATAACAGCAGATAAGTTTTTCACTTTTGAAATATCAGATGAGGTATATTTTATTAAGGTCATTCCTATCGGAAGCATAATCGCAGCCACAGTATGCTCACCAATAAAAGAGGATAAAATCGCAGAAATGAATAAGAATCCAAAAACAATATTTGATGTTTTATTCCCTGTGATTTTGAGTATCCCCAATGCAATCCTTGAGTCCCAACCTTGTCTAATTATAACGACAGCAAGCATCAAAGAGCCCATGATAAAAAATACTGCATCATTCATAAATGCTTTTGCAATACCATCAGCAGAGTCTATACCTCCATATATCTGAGCTAAGAGCATATAGATCGCGATTGCTGGTAATGGAATTGGTTCTTTTATAATTAGAATAAGAGAGGTAATCAATATTATTATTGCAGTATACCCTTGTCTATTTAGGCCAGAAGGATAAGGCAATAAAATCAAAACTAGTCCAATTATTATTGTATATATAAACCATCTTTTTTGGGTTGCCCAAAAAAGAAAATTACTTAACGAAAGATTTGAAAACCCTAACAATAATAATCCCTAAAAATGATACATATTCAATAACCCAACTTAAAATATGACTTAATATGCTTCCTATATGAAAATGAGCAAAAATAAATTATTATATAGTTATAATCATTCAAGAATAATTTCTGATGTTTAACGCAAAGAACTATAATAAATAGAAAAATGAAAAAAATAAAAATTCCTTTATTCCCTTTAAATATTGTTGTACTTCCTTATGAAAAAGTTTCGCTACATATTTTTGAACCTAGGTATAAAAAAATGATATCAGAATCAATAGAAAATGATACACCATTTGGTATAGTATTAAATAATAATGGTTCTGTCGATAGTATCGGATGCAGTTTGAATGTAACAAAAGTATTAAAACACTATAACAATGGAAAATATAATCTTATAGCAACAGGGAAAAAATGTTTTCAAATAATTGATAAAGTAAAAAAGGATGACCTCTGGATAGGAAACATTGAGTATATGGAAAATTCAATAATTGAAGATAAAAAAATATTAAAAAAGGTCCAGAATAAATATCTCGAGCTATTAGTCAAACTAGGAAAAGAAGGAAATTTTGATATTTATCTTGACCGAAAAATATCATACCAATTTCTAATTGGGATTTCTCTACCATTAAAACTAAAAAGAAGCATCCTCTTACTAGAAAACGAACATAAAAGATTATTATATATTTACGATCTACTGGATAAGATTTTATTACAGCCTATTCAAAATGACGAGGATATTATACCAAATGCATAATTAATAATTATTTAGCTTATCGATTCTTCTCTGGTGTCTACCCTCTTCAAAATCTGTATTAAACCATATTTCTATTATTCGATAAATTTCTTCCACAGGCATAAATCGTGCACCTAATGATAGTATATTTGCATTATTATGCTGTCGAGAGAGTTTAATTATTTCTTCAGGACCATTATAAAAAACAGCGGCCCTTACACCCTTAATGCGATTAGCTGCCATCGCTTCTCCTTGACCTGAGCCACCAAGAATAATACCACGACTTTTACTGTCTTCAGCCACAGCTTTTGCACAGGGAAATATAAAATCCGGGTAATCATCCAAGACATCATACTCATAAGCACCATGGTCAATTACATCATGCCCTAATTCAATTAGATGTTGTTTTATTTTATCTTTTAGCTCTAGCCCAGCATGATCTGTTGCTAAGTGTATTTTCATAACAGTTCTTTTAAATATGTTTCAATCTTGTTTATTACCTGATCAGCGGTAAAACCAAATTCAGTTTCTAGGTCACCAGCAGGTGCAGACCTACCAAAATGATCGATACCTATAGCAAAACCATTGCTCCCATTATACTTTTCCCATCCGTTTGTAATTCCAGCCTCTATTGATACTTTTAGGTTACCCCTGACAGGGATTAATTCCTGCTTGTATTCATCTGGCTGAAGATTAAATATTTCCCAGCAAGGCATACTAATAACTCGAACTTTTTTCCCTTCTAATTTATTTGCAACCTCTATAGCGAGGCACACTTCTGAACCAGTAGCAAGCAAAATTATTTCAGGGTAACCCTTACAATCTAAAACTGCATATGCACCCTTAGATACATTGGCGTCAGTCTGCTTCTGGGCGCCTTCTAAGACTGGGACACCTTGTCTGGTAAGAAGTAACGCTGATGGGGTTGTCTTATCCTTTATAGCAAGCTTCATACATGAAGCAGTCTCTTTAGCATCTGCTGGCCTAAATACATTAAATCCAGGGATAGCTCTGAGGCTCATTATATGTTCAACAGGTTGATGAGTAGGACCATCTTCTCCAACGTAAAATGAGTCATGAGTAAACTCATGGATAACTCTAATTTTTTGAATAGCCGCTAGCCTAAGTGCAGGCTTTTCATAATCAGAAAAAACTAAAAATGTGCCACCGAATGGTATGACGCCGCCATGCAATGCCATGCCATTCATTATCGCCGCCATTGGAAATTCACGCACTCCAAATGGTATATTTCTACCTGATTTATTTGTTTTTTTGAAGTCCCCAAATGTGTTGGCAAAATTTCCAGTATAGTTAGATGGCTCAAGGTCAGCAGAGCCACCGATAAGCTGAGGAATACCAACCGCGATAGAGTCCAACACTGCTCCAAATGCTTTCCTTGTCGCTAGCATATCCCCAGCATTAAAATCCGGAGTCTCAAACTCAGATACAATTTTTCCAGAAATAGTATTCGCAAT
>CAZYDX010000080.1:5813-9936 GCA_964646455.1 uncultured bacterium
CCTTTTGCCATTATTGTATTACCAATAATAATACTTGGTTTATCCATCACCTTAGCTGTTTCAATAGCAAAATGCATAGCCGCGTGATCATGACCATCAATTTCCTGTACATTCCACCCAAACCCATCGAAGACAATAGCGTAATTAACTGAGTCTGAGCGTGATACTTTCCCAGAAATTTGAGCATCATTTGCATCATAGTAGACCACAAGCTTATTTAAACCTAAATGACCTGCTATAGCTGCTGCTCCAAGTGCTACTGGTTCCTGCAAATCTCCGTCTGTTGCCAAAACATAGGTAAAATGATCAATTAATCTAGTCGATTCTTCATCCTCATCAGACAAAATCTCTGATATATATGCTTCAGCAAGCGCCATTCCAACACCCATAGCTAAGCCCTGTCCCAGTGGACCAGTTGTACATTCCACACCAGGAATTTCTACCTCGGGGTGCCCTGGTGTGCAACTTCCTAGTTGCCTAAACTTTTTTAATTCTGAAAGCTTCATCAATCCCGTAAAATGCAATATACTATACTGTAGCATAGACATATGCCCCCCAGAAAGAATGAACCTGTCACGATCAAACCACTCAGAATCTTTAGGGTCAAATTTTAGATAGTCTTTGAATAATAGATATATAAAATCAGCAGAACTCATTGCCCCACCAGGATGCCCACTATTTGCCTTTCTAACAGCGTCCATCACTAAACCTTTTATAACAGAAATACTAAACTGGTCCTTATCTGTTATGGACCAATACTCAAATGAATCAAGATCTTTGTATGTGCGCATTATTCTGTTAGGTATTATTTATTATATAAATGTTATGAATTTGAGGCCTCATCGTAAATATTATCCAAGTCAATTTCAACGTCTTTCTTCTTTGAAAATTCTACCTTAAACATTTTTTCAGAACCTAGCCCTAATGCATTTGCAATAATAACATCAGGCAGAGATTGGATGCGGATATTATAATTATTTACGCTTTCGTTATACAACTCTCTTCTATCTGAAATTTCATTTTCTAAACCACTTATTCTATCTTGCAGATTTAAAAAATTGTCATTTGACCTTAGCTCTGGGTAAGCCTCTGAAAGGGCAAACACCGATTTTAATGCATCAGAAATTTGATTATCAGCGTCTGCTTTTTCATCAATGCTATTAGCTCCCAAATACGACTTTCTAGCATCCATAACATTATCAAACATTGTTTTTTCATGCTTGACAAAAGACTTTAACACTTTGATTAATTTTGGAATTTCATCAGAGCGTTGCATCAAAAGGACATCGATATTTGCCCAAGATTTTTTTATGTTTTCTTTAATATGGATAAGGCCATTGTAAACAGTAAAAAACCAAGACACAAGCCCGACAACGATAAGAACAATTACAAATATAATAACAACCTGCACTGATTAATCTTTCATCAAAAGCTAAGAAGCATTGGCATTCGCACTTGCATAGAATTCTCTAATCACACTAGTAGGATTTTGAGCTCCAAAAACCTCAGACCCAGCAACTAATATATCACCACCAGCTGATATAACTTCCTGAGCATTATATAACTTTATACCACCATCAACCTGTATCTGGATACGTTCTAGACAATTGTCTGTTAAATACTTCTTTATTTCAATAATTCTTTCTGTGGACTTTTTTATAAAACCCTGTCCGCCAAAGCCTGGCTCAACACTCATAACCAATATAAGATCAACTTTTTCAATAAATGGAATAATGTCACTAAATGGTGTTGAAGGTTTTAATGATATTCCCACCATTTTGTCGCTAGACCGGATTAAATCAATTACCTCATCCGGATTATCTGCCGCTTCAATATGAAAAGTAATGTTGTCGGCACCTGCTCTTGCAAAAGGCTCAACTAATTTTTCAGGTTCGATCACCATCATATGAACATCAATAAATTTATCAGTAGCAGATCTTAATGACTTTACCACAGGAGGACCTATCGTAAGATTAGGAACGAATTGATTATCCATTACATCAACATGAATCCAGTCTGCTCCTCCTTCATCACAAATTTTAAGCGCGCCACGTAAATCAGAAAAATCAGCAGATAGAATAGAGGGCGCAAGTTTAAAATCTGAAAGCATACAGTAGTCTTAATATAATTATAATCTAATCTGTGTCATAGGGCAGAAAATAATTATGAATAAAAAAATTGTATTTTCTTTTTCAATTCTGGATGAAGGCTCTTATGTACTGGGCATGCTAAAGCAGCTTCCTCAAGGCGCTTTCGATCTTTTTTCTCTATATTTTTATCCATATTGATATTAATTGAAATTTCACTTATTCTTCTAGGATTTGAGCTCATTTCTTTTTTTACTGATGCATTGGTACCTGACACATCAATGCTATGTTTTTCTGCTGCGATTGCCATTATTGTTATCATACAAGAGCCTAATGCAGTAGCGACTAAATCCGTTGGTGAAAAAGCCTCTCCTTTCCCATTGTTGTCAATTGGTGCGTCTGTAATAATTTTTTCTCCTGAGACAATATGCTCTGCTTCTGTTCTAAGATTATTTTGATAGATTATATTTGCTTTACTCATTGTTAACTACAAACCTCCTTGAATATTCGTTTAAAATTGCCACCTAATATTTTTCTTACTTCTCTAACCGTAAATCCATTGTCTAACAATTTTTTTGTTAAAAACGGTAACTTTGTCACATCTTCTAATCCTATTGGCATAATCTCAACTCCATCATAGTCAGACCCGAGTCCTACATGGTCAACTCCAATTAAATCAGAAATATACTTTATATGTTTAATAACATCCTTAATACTTGGTACTATCCTACTTTTTTCATGCTTTAACATTTTTGACTCAGCATACCAATATGCATTTGAAGTAGTATCATATTTTTCTGCTAAATTTTTTCGCTCAAGATCGTACTTCATATCGATTATCTCTGCATTTATTAAATATGTGCTATCTATATATCCTGGGTAGAAATTGACAAAAATTACACCACCATTTTCTCCAATAGCTTTTAACTGATCATCCTTTAAATTTCTGTAATGAGGACATAAATTGAATACAGATGAGTGCGATGCAATAATCGGTTTATTGGTCATGTTTATAACATCCCAAAAAGTTTTTTCACCCGAATGCGATATATCTAACATCACTCCAAGATTATTACACTCCCTAACGACTTTTTCACCAAATTCAGTAAGCCCTATCTGTTTTAAAGAATAAACATTCTCTGTCTCATCTTTCGCTGAACTAGCGATGCTGTTTGAGTTATTCCAAGTAAGTCCAAGATATCTCATCCCTCTATCATATAAGTACTTCACCTTAGTTATATCATCGCCAATAACATGGCCACCCTCAACGCCTATCATACATGACATTTTACTCTTTTCAATATTATAACGAATATCTTGATATGATCTAATTATTCCCCATTGATCGGGAGCTCTTGAACATAAAAATTCAAGTTTACTAATCATATCATTAGCAGCTTGAAAATATTCAGACTCTTTAAACTCATAAGGACTAACCCAAACTGAAAACACCTGGAGGTCCACCCCACCAAGAATAAACTTTTCTAAATCAGAATGGGCATCAGGAAGATTTGATAATATATCGTCACCTTCCATCGCTCTCAGTAGAACGTCATTGTGCGTATCTGCGACAAAGGAATCCATATGGATCTTATGAGTAGGCCTATCGCAACCAACGCTACTCAGAAAGAAATAAACAATTAGAACAATATAAGATATTATTCTAATCCCACTCAAATCCGGAAACATTGTTTGTTGTTGAATTTATTTCAATAAGATTATAGTCTTGAATTTGATCAATAAAATAATAAAGAAATTTGGTTGAATCGTTATCGCTCAGCCATACAGAATCAGGAAGTCCTATATTTTCAATCACTGAGGATTCACTAGGATTAGTCCTTAGAAATTCCCATACTTCATAATCTGTCATTAGCCCCATGCTAAAAATAGTTTTCTGCACTAGGTCAGGACGATGTTTTTTCGTTGGAGGTAGTGAAACTGGCGTTGGTGTTTTTAATTCTGACGCGCACGAAAAAAGTAAGAATATCAGTATTAGATATTTATAGTTCACATCTGAAAATAAGATATATAAAATC
>CAZYDX010000081.1:0-9497 GCA_964646455.1 uncultured bacterium
TATTTTCCCGGCCGTTGTAATATTGCGTAAAGATTATTATAAATAAAAAAACTAACATAAAGTAAGGAGTTTTAACAATGGGTTTAAGTTTAAAACCATTATCTGACAGAGTTGTAGTAGAACCAGCTGCTGCGGAAGAAAAATCATCTGGGGGTATTATACTCCCTGACACTGCACAAGAAAAGCCTCAACAGGGAACTGTCGTTGCTACTGGGCCTGGTAAAGTAAGTGACTCAGGCACTCTAGTAGAAATGTCAGTTAAGGATGGAGACAAAATTTTGTACGGTAAATATTCTGGTACTGAGGTAAATGTTGCTGGAACAGATTATATAATTATGCGCGAGAGTGATATTCTCGCAATAATGTAAGGAGAATACTAATGGCTAAAGAAATAAAATATGATGTAGAAGCAAGAAGCGCTCTAAAACAAGGGGTAGATAAGCTTGCTAATGCAGTAAAAGTAACACTGGGACCAAAAGGTCGTAATGTAGTTATTGAGAAAAAATTCGGTGCACCAACTGTAACAAAAGATGGTGTAACCGTAGCAAAAGAGATCGAGCTTGAAAATAAAATGCAAGATATAGGTGCGCAGATGGTTAAAGAGGTTGCATCAAAAACTTCTGATGTAGCTGGTGATGGTACAACGACAGCGACAGTATTAGCTCAGGCTCTTGTAACAGAAGGTTTGAAAAATGTTACGGCCGGTGCAAATCCCATGTCAATTAAAAGAGGTATCGATGCGGCTGCTAATGCTGTTGTTGAGTCTTTAAAATCCCAAAGCAAAGACCTTCCTGATTCAACTCAAATTGCAAATGTTGCTACAATATCATCAAATGACGATAGAGAGATTGGAGATAAAATAGCAGAGGCCATGGAAAAAGTTGGAAAAGATGGCGTTATCACAGTTGAGGATAGTAAGACAGCAGAGACTTACCTTGAAACAGTAGAGGGTATGCAGTTTGACCGAGGATATTTGTCACCATATTTTGTGACAAATTCAGAGTCAATGGATGCAGAACTTGAAGATCCATACATCCTTATTCATGATAAAAAAATAAGTAACATGAAAGATCTTCTGCCTCTATTAGAGAAGGTTGTTCAATTGGGTAAACCTGTGGTAATTATAGCTGAAGATATTGAAGGCGAGGCGCTTGCGACTCTAGTTGTGAATAAATTGCGAGGAACATTTAAAGTTCTTGCTGTTAAAGCACCTGGTTTTGGTGACCGCCGTAAGGCAATGCTTGAAGATATAGCTGTTCTTACAGGTGCGACTGTCATTTCTGAAGAGGCTGGATACAAGTTAGATAATGCTACTATTGAATATCTTGGGACTGCGAAAAGGGTAATCTCAGATAAGGACAATACTACTATTGTTGATGGTAGTGGTCCCGCTGATGCTATTAAAGCACGGATTAATGAGATAAAAGTACAGATAGATAAAACATCATCAGACTATGATCGTGAAAAACTTCAAGAGCGTTTAGCAAAACTCTCAGGAGGTGTGGCAGTCATAAATGTTGGTGCCGCAACCGAGGTTGAGATGAAAGAGAAAAAAGCGCGTGTGGAGGATGCTCTTCACGCTACTCGAGCTGCTGTTGAAGAAGGTATTATACCAGGAGGTGGAGTAGCACTGCTTCGAGCTGTTCCAGCTCTGTCAAAGGTAAAGGTTGATGAGGAACAACAGGTTGGTGTTGATATTGTGGCACGTGCTCTAGAAGCACCGGTAAGGCAAATCTGCGAAAATGCTGGAGTTGAATCATCGATCGTAGTTCAGAATATTAGGGATAAAAAAGGCGACCATGGGTATGATGCCAGGAGTGATGAGTATGTAAAAATGTTTGAGGCCGGGATTATTGATCCTACTAAGGTTGCAAGAGTTGCAGTTCAAAATGCAGCATCAATTGCTGGTATGATTATTACGACTGAGGCTGCAATCACTGAAATTCCAGAAGACGATAAAATGCCACCAATGCCACCAGGTGGTGACATGGGCGGCATGGGCGGCATGGGCGGCATGATGTAATCATCTTCCCTTAAGTCTAATATATCTTTATTTATTCAAATAAAAAGCCCCATTAATGGGGCTTTTTATTTTTAAAAACATCATGCTCATGATTGATACGTTAAGTAATTTTTTGTTGCTCTATAATGAAAAAATTAAAAAAGAAATTATTTATAATTGATGGGTATGCAATTCTGTATCGTGCTCATTATGCCTTAATACGAAACCCTTTGATTACTAGCTATGGTTTTCATACTAGTGCTTTATTCGGTTTTTCTAATCATCTATTGAAAATTATTAAGGATGAGAATCCTGATTATCTTGTTTGCGCTTTTGATTCTAAAGAAAAAACTTTTAGACATAAAATATATAAAGATTATAAAGCAAACAGGCCAGAGATGCCTCTAGAGTTACAAGAACAGATTCCGCATCTATGGGAGCTACTTGATGCTATGAATATTACTGTATTAAAAAAGCCTGGTTTTGAGGCTGATGATATTATAGGAACTATTACAGAATCAGCTTCTAGAGAGGAAATTGAATCATATATAGTAAGTGGCGATAAAGATTTTATGCAGTTGATTAATGAAAAGGTATTTTTATATACACCTGGGAAAAGGAATACTTCTCCAGTTATTTATGATACAAATGGTGTGATTGATAAATGGGGAGTCCCTCCAGAAAAAATAATTGATCTATTAGCATTAATGGGCGACTCATCAGACAATGTTCCAGGCGTTGCAGGAGTTGGTGTAAAGACAGCGGTAAAACTATTAAAAGAATACGATTCATTGCCTTCTGTTCTAGATAATGCTGATAAAATAAGAAATAAACGTGTTCATGATGGTTTGATTAATTGTAGAGAAGAAGCATATATGAGTAAAGAATTAGTTACTATAGTTAGGGATGTTGATATTAATTATTCTATAGAAAGTTTCTTACTTCAGCAATTTGATGAGGATTTATTATCAAAAAAATATGAAGAGTTGGAGTTTTATGCTCTCCTTAAACAAATAGGAATAAATGATCAATCTATCCAAGCCAATAAAGTTGAAAAAAGCTATAGATCTATAACAGATATAAAAGAATTAAAGAAATTAATCAATGGTATAGAAGCATCTGATATGGTATCGATTGATCTTGAGACAACATCGGTAAATCCCATTGATGCTGACATAGTTGGTATAAGTTTGTCAAATAAATCTAATAGTGGGTATTACATACCAATTCTATATCCAGAAAAGTCAAAAAATAATTTTGGAGATGATGATTTAGCTATTGTTTTATCATTATTGAAAAACACTTTAGAAAATTCTAGTATTAAAAAAGTTGGACAAAATATAAAATATGATTCTTTAATTTTTTCTAGAAATGGTATAAACATTACTGGAATTTATTTTGATACAATGATAGCTGCTCATATTCTCAATCCCTCCGCTAGATCCTATAAACTAGATATACTGAGTCTTGAATATCTTAATTATAGCATGGTACCCATAGAAGATTTAATAGGAAAAGGAAAAGAGCAGATTACTATGGACAAAGTGCCATTAGATCAGACCACATATTATGCTTCAGAAGATGCTGATATCACTCTACAGCTAGCCGAGTTATTTATTCCAAGATTAGAAGAGAACAAGCAGATGAAATTCTATCAAAATATTGAAATGCCTTTGATTGATGTACTAATGAATATGGAAAAAGAAGGAGTCTATGTAGAGCAAAAAATATTAAATGAAATGTCCATACGGATTGGAGAAAGATTAGATATATTAGTTGATAATATTTATAAAATATCTGGGAAAGAGTTTAATGTCAATTCCACACAACAGTTGGCTGCAATTTTATTTGATGAATTAAAGTTAAACCAGATAAAAAAACGATCAACTGCTGAGAATGTGTTAAAAGAATTAGTTAAAGAACACCAGTTACCAGAGTTAATTCTAGAATATAGGAAACTAAATAAATTAAAAAATACATATATAGATGCACTGCCAGTTGCGATTAATAATAAAACAAAAAGAATCCATTCTACTTTTAATCAGACGATTGCATCAACAGGAAGATTATCAAGTACAAGTCCCAATTTCCAGAACATACCTATTCGAACAGAAGAAGGGCGTGAGATAAGAAAATCATTCATTCCACAGAAAAGTAATTGGAAAATCCTTTCAGCAGACTATTCCCAAATAGAACTAAGGATTATGGCGCATTTGTCAGAAGATGAAGAACTTTGTGATGCATTTAACAAAAACATAGATATCCATTCAAGGACTGCTAGCTTAATCTATAACGTATCAATTGAAGAAATAATTCCTGAAATGAGGAGAACGGCTAAGGTAGTTAACTTTGGTATAATGTATGGCGCGGGAGCGTTTAGAATTAGTCAAGAACTCGGAATATCTAGGATAGCTTCTCAGGATATAATTGATGAATATTTTAAGAAGTATTCAGGTATAAGAGTATATATTGATAAAATATTAGAACTGGCTCGAAAAGAAAACTATGTGGAAACTATTTCTGGAAGGCGCAGACCAGTGTGGGAAGCTAATAGTGAGAATGCACTGAAAAGAAAAGCCGCAGAAAGAGTAGCCATTAATATGCCAATCCAAGGTTCAGCTGCAGAATTAATAAAAATAGCAATGATAGATATTCAAAAAGAAATCAAAAATGAAAAGCTTAAATCCAAAATGATACTTCAGATTCATGATGAATTATTATTTGAATTTCCGCAAGAAGAAGAGGATAAACTAATCCCCTTAGTTGTAAATTCAATGGAGAAGGCAATGATATTAAAAGTACCAATAATCGTTGATTTTGGTTGTGGAAAAAATTGGTATGAAGCTCATTAATATTTATTAATATGGAAGCAAGTATTACACTAAAAAAAGTTGGCAAATTAATAGATGATAAAACTATAGTTGCTGGCCTAACCTTTGGCATTGAGAGAGGTTCTCTTGTGGCTATTATAGGTGCCAATGATACAGGAAAATCTATTTTATTAAAACTATTATCAGGCTATGAAAAACCCGATTATGGAAATATTTATATTCATGGTCTGGATATGCAAAAAAGAAAGAATAAAACTCGTCAACTTATAGGATTTGTTCCACATGAGACGGATTTTGATCCTTGGCTTACTCTCGAACAAAATATTCGATTTTCTTCATTGTTATTTAATGTTCACGATGATGATTATAAACATAGACTTGATTTATTTTCTAAAAATTTAAAAATAGAAGAATATTTAGATGAGGTTTCTTCACGCGTATCTTATGGTATTCAAAAAAGAGCAATGTTAATAAGAGCGCTAATTCATGACCCGGATATTCTTGTATTAGATGAACCGACTGGCTTTATGGATGCTCCTTCAGTAAGACTTACCTGGGATTTATTAAAAAAATTAAAAGGTAATAAATCAATAATTTATGTTAGTAATGCGCTTCCAGAAGTTGAACAAGCACATGACAGAATACTTGTATTTAAAGATGGCAAGATTATCATGGATGGTAATCTAGATAAACTTTTAGAAAGCACGATTGATTATCATCAGTTTCAGATTGAATTTGAAAATCTTAGTGATGAGTTGTATAAAACCTTAAGTAATATTACAACAGTTGTATCACCAAGCAGAATAGACAATATTTTTCATTTTTATGGAAGAGAAAGAAGTGTTTTCTTTAATATTGTCAGAGCAGCATCTGAAAGTCTTATGATTGATTTGAACGTAAAAAAACTTGGATTGAGAGATTTATTGGACTCTGAATTTGCTGGAGGTGGTTTAGATTGATTAGAGCATTATTACTTAGAAGGATATGGTTGCTAGGGAATAATATTACTTCTAGCGTGATTCTTTCTTTTTTGTTTCCAATGATTATTTTTATTTTTACTAATCTTGCATTCAGGAAGATTCTAATCGACGGTTTATATGATATCAAATTCGACACTTGGATTTATCCTAGCATGGTATTCTTGGTGTCAGGGTTTAGTATCATCCCTTCAATTTTTCGTGATTTATTTGATCTCAGAATTCATAAAAAGGTTTTAACGTATTTGTCTCTTACTCCTTTTTCTAAACGTTTTTTAATTTCAAGTTTTTTAGTGGTATCACTAGCAGAAGGTATGATTATGGGTTTATTATCATTATTAATTTATTCATTTATTATTCCATATCCATTTAGTCTAGTTGATACGTTAGCGCTAATTTTTTATTTATCAATATTTATTCTATTGTTAGCTAATATTTTCATTACAGTATCTATATTATCAGATAAATCAGCTACTATCTTTGTATCTATTTTTATTATAGTTTTATTTATTTTATTTGGAAGTGGGTTAGTTATTGCACTCCCTTTTTACCCAACAACTTTAAATAATATATTATCAATATTACCGAATGTAATGATTGTAAATGCAATGCAATCCTTTATTTTTAGTGGATTTATAAACTGGGATATAACTTTAATCCCGATTGTAGTTTCATTATTTTTATTAATTATTAATTCTATTTTATTAAGGAAAAAATTAAGACAGTGATAGCTTATTTATCTGGTGGTATGGAACATGCGAATAATGATGGAGAAAAGTGGAGAAAAGAGATAACTGTTTGGTTAAATAAAAAATTAAGCCATAATGTGGTTGCTTCCGTAATAGAATCCAAGAAATTAATATTGGAGAACAATGCAAAAGACTTTCGAAATTGGAAAAAAACTGATTCAGATAGATTTATACAATTTATTTGTGTTGCAATTTCAAAAGATTTAGATGCAGTTGTTAATAAAGTTGATTATATAATATGTCTTTGGGTCACAAATGTTCTAAATGGAGGTGGTACTCATAGTGAGATCACTATTGGTTATTATCACAAAAAAACGATTTATTTCATCAACAAGTTACCCGTAATGCGATTAAGTGGATGGATTATGTCCTGTGCAACAGAGATATTTGATGATTTCGATTCCCTAAAAAATACATTACACGAAAAATATCACAATGCCAATAATAGGTCCTAAAGCTTATATCCATCTAGATAGATGTAAATCCAATCTAGAAAATATCCAAAAAAAAGTAGGCGACTGTGTTATTTTATGTGTGGTAAAAGCTGATGGTTATGGTCACGGATCTATATCAATAGCAAAATCAATAGCTGACCATGCAAAAGTTCAGTTTGCAGTTTTTTCTATTGAAGAGGCAATTGAATTACGCAACTCAAATATTGAAAATGATATCATAACCTTCTCAAGGATACAACCTGATTATATTGACGTAGCATATAAAAATAATATAATTCTAAATCTTAGTTCATTAGATGATATTCAAAATATTAAATCATATATATTGAAAACTGGTAAGTGCCCTCGTTACCATATCAAATTTGAAACTGGTATGACTCGGCTAGGTGTGGATATTAATGATGCTAATTTACTTTATGAAAAAATTACCAAAGAATTAACGATTCATCCTGAAGGTATTTATACACATTTTGCTACTGCTGATGAGGGTGATTTATCATATGCTAAAAGACAATTAAGCATATTTAAAGAGGTTGTTGATCTAGCTAAAAAGTATAAAATAAAGTATAAATATGTACACTGCTCAAACAGTGGTGCAATACTTAACCTTAAAGAATCCTATTTTAATATGATTAGAGTAGGAATGTTATTATATGGTGCTCTGCCGTCAAATGAAGTTCAAAATGATATTGATATTAGACCTGTTATGAGTTTTTGTGGTAGTATAGTTAATCTTCGGAGAGTTGCTAAAAGTACTCCTGTTAGTTATGGAAGTGTATATACTACTTCGAAGGATACAAATATTGGAGTTATTCAGACTGGTTTTGCTGATGGCTTTCCTAGGCCATGGAATGAGGAAGGCTTTGTTCATTATTTGGGGAATGCATATAAAATCGCAGGTAGAGTATGCATGGATCAGTTAATGGTTGATTTTGGTGAGACAGCGCCTCAAATTGGTGATGAAGTATTATTCTTTGGTGAAAATAATTTAGGAAATATTCCCGTTGAAACTATTGCAGAAAATATAAATAGTACTCCTTATGTCTTACTTACTGCTATTGGAGGTAGGACTAAGTATATATACCTAGATGATTAAGTATGGGTATAAAGTTATATAATAAGAAAAGTAAGCAAGAATTGATAAATAATCTTAATTCAGAATCATTTGAACGAATCACCGGTTCATTTTATAATTACATACCTATTAAATCGCCACATGTATTGAGGGATAATATCTATTCTACTTTTGAACAACTAGGAATTCTTGGAAGAATCTATATTGCATCAGAAGGTATAAACGCTCAGATTAGTGTTCCAGAGTATTGTTGGGGAGGATTCATTGAAGAATTAAAAAAAATCAAGAGTTTGAAAAATGTATCTATAAAAAAAGCAGTGAACGAAGGTATATCATTCTATAAGCTTGTAGTAAAAGTAAAAAAAGAGATAGTGGCTTACGGTTTATCTGATGATCAATATGATATGAATATAGTCGGTCAACATTTAAATCCCCAAGAGTTTAACGAAGCTATTGAAGAGGAAAATACTACAGTAATTGATATGCGCAATTTTTATGAGAGCGAGGTGGGGAGGTTTAAAAATGCTAAGGTTCCTTTAGTGGAAAAATCAAATGAATTATTACCTGAAGTAAGAAAGATGTTAAAAGGTCGAGAAGACAATCAAGTTCTTTTGTATTGCACTGGAGGTATAAGATGTGAAAAAGCGAGTTCTTATCTAATAAATAGTGGTATTAATAATGTAAAACAATTACAGGGAGGAATTATACAATATGCACATGATATAAGAAAAAATGGAATAAAATCAAAATTCATCGGAAAGAATTTTGTTTTTGATGCTCGATTAGGGGAAAGAATTACTGATGATGTAATTGCAAGTTGTCATATATGTGGAAATCCTACAGATAATCATCATGATTGTAATTATGATGCTTGCCATATTTTATTTATACAATGTGTTGATTGTAGCATAAAATTAGATGGTTGTTGTTCTGAGCAATGTAAAGAAAATGCTTCAAAGCCTATTGAAGAACAAAAAGAAATAAGAAAAAACCCTAAAAATATCATTAAAAAAAGATATTTTAGATCGCCTAATGATTAAACCTTAATGAAATTACCAGTTTTATATACTTTCCGGAGATGTCCTTATGCAATGAGAGCAAGGATATCAATGTACAATTCAAAAATTAGTTATGAGCACAGAGAGATTTTATTAAAAGATCGTCCAGAAAAATTATATAAGCTTTCGCCTAAGGGTACTGTCCCAGTATTAAATCTTCCCGATGGCAAAGTAATCGATGAGAGTTTAGATATTATGAAATGGTCTATGTCAGTAAATGACCCTGATTCATGGTTTGTTAATAATATATCTGATCAGCTTAATGCAATTAGAATAAATGACCATCAATTCAAAAAATGGCTTGATAAATATAAATATCATGATCGTTATCCAGAATTTTCTGTTCAATA
>CAZYDX010000082.1:0-9430 GCA_964646455.1 uncultured bacterium
AGCGAGACTACTGGTCCAAACTCACCTCTCTCCGGTCCTGGATATACATTAACATGGACCATTAGTGACTACTTAGAAAAAACAAATTACCAATTAGATAAACTAATACTTGGTTGTCCTTATTTTGGATTCGAATGGGCAACAAATACAAATACTCCCGGTTCGAACACACTCGAAGTCGGAAATGCAAAATTTTATTCAGAAATAGAAGGCTTAGCACTCTCCTATGGTAAACTATGGCACCAATCCTCACAAACACCTTGGTATACATACAATAATACTACCTGGAATCAAGGCTGGTATGATGACAGCCTCTCTCTTTCTCTTAAATATGATTTTGCATTATATACCAGTCTAAAAGGGATTGGTATATGGGCCCTAGGATATGATGATGGCAGAGAAGAACTTTGGAATCTACTTCATGAAAAATTTGGAGAGACCGAATTAGAATTAGTAGGCCAGAACATTAATAATAATATAAATCCATCATCAATAATGGTACATAGTATTTATCCAAACCCAACTAACTCTGCTATAACCATTTTATTCTCAACAATGAAAAAGAATAAGCCCTACAAAATTAATATTTATGATCTATTTGGAAACTTAATTTCTAACATGTCTACTCATACAACTAATATGCCATTCAAATATGTGTGGAACGGATTAAATTTTGAAGGGAAAATTGTCCCATCAGGAACATATCTTGTTTCAATATCACAAGATAACAATAGAGAAACAAGAAAACTGACTATAATAAAATGATCAATCTAATCCGTCTTTTGATATATATATTAATCACAACTTTTGCTATCTATGCACAGCAAAACAAAACAGGTATCCATAAGCTACAATCCATTTACTACCAAAATCAAAATACTCCTATATTAGAAAAAGTAACCATATTTAATGGCATTGATATCCTCCTTGAGAAAAAACTTCATTTCATTCAATCTAGAAAAATTGCTCTTGTAACAAACCATAGTGGAATCGATCGCAATGGTACGCCTAACTATAAAAGATTAATGGAAATAAAAAATGTTGATCTGAAAGTAATTTTTTCACCGGAACATGGACTTTTTGGAGAAGCAGCTGATGGGGAAAAAATTAATTATAATAAAATCAAAGATATTCCAAAAGTTATAAGTCTATATGGAGGAACAAAAAAACCATCAGATAAAATGTTATCTGGAATAAATCTAATTATTTATGATATTCAAGATATTGGGGCTCGTTTTTACACATATATTAGTACATTGGGACTAGTTATGGAAGCGGCTGCAGAGTTAAATATTCCAGTACTTGTACTTGACCGCCCTAACCCAATCCGATCTGATATTATTGAAGGACCAACACTTGACCTTAAATATCGTTCATTTATTGGTTCATATCCAATTCCAATAAGGTATGGAAATACTATAGCAGAACTTGCAGAAAAAATTGTTGAAAATGGCTGGATAAAACCAGCCCCTCAATTAGAGACAATAAAAATGGAGGGCTGGCGCCCAAATCTCTGGTTTGACCAGACTGAATTGATTTGGATACCTCCTTCACCAAATATCCCAGATCTAGAAACTGCAATTATTTACCCAGGAATGTGCTTAATAGAAAGTACAAACATCAGTGAAGGGCGTGGGACACCAAAACCTTTTAAGTGGATTGGTGCTCCATGGATTGATGGAAAAAAATTATCACAAACATTGAATAATTTTAATCTCCCTGGAGTTGTCTTTGTACCAACACAATTCACCCCAATAACAATTCTAGGAAAAGCTGAAAAACCAAAGTTTGAGAACTACCAATGTTTTGGCGTCGAATTATGGATTACAGATAGAAATAAATATAAAAGTATAGATACAGGTGTTTTAACTCTATTTTCAATTTATAATATGTATCCTAAGAAAATAATAATAGAAGAAAATCAACTAAATCAGAGATGGGGTAATAACAAATTGTATGAAAAATTAATCAGAGGAACTACCACTGGTGAATTATTAGACTATTAATTCTATGTCCGAATCATTAACCATAACCTCTATTTTTTTACTAGGCTGCTTGCATGCCTTAGAGCCTGGACATGGAAAAACATTTCTATTAGCCTATACAGTTGGAGGAAAATTAGACTTCCAAAAAATTCTTCTTCTAACAGCAAGCCTACTGGTATCTCACTTTTTAGTTTTAAGTCTTATTGCAATAGCATTTAATCTTATTATGACTGAAATAGCAAACGTATTTTTACATGAGTTTTCACATTGGCTTGCTCCAATAATTGTAATCAGCTTTGGAATTTATATTCTCACTCGTGCTATCTACAAAAGCAGACATATACACTCAGATGAATGTGCCCATAAGCATGGAAATTTTAATGATTCAAAAATAGAAAACCCTATTGCTGTAGGACTTTTAACAGGAATGCTCCCCTGCGCATCATCACTTGCAGTTGTCATGATGACAGGAATGACACCATCATTAATATCAATAATAAGATTTATAATAATCTACGTTCTTGGAATTGCGTTAGTCTTATTTTTAGTAGTATTTACATTTAATTTTACAAAAAATATTGTATTAGAAAAGTTTAAACAGATTAAGTTTAATTTTAATCAAGAACTATTTAGTGGCTGTTTGATTCTTACGGTAGGCTTTGTTTATTTAGCATATAACTGGGTTGGTCACACTCATTAAATAAATATTAATTTTGTATTGAGCCTATAATAAATAATCTAGAATGACATTAAAAAAACACCTAATGGTTATTGATCCAGCCGTAGTAAAGCCTGCGATTGAATCTTTCAATAGGATAGCAACTATAGCACCATACCCCGTTACATATCACTTACCCGCTTTATACGGAACAAATAGTCTTGATATGTATAATAATGAAGTCAGAGGAATTATTGTTATGGGTAGCGCTGCCTCAGTAAATGATGCTAATGATTGGCAAAAAAACATATCAGATATTTTAATTGATGCTTCATCAAAAGGAATTTCGATTCTTGGTATATGCTATGGGCATCAACTTATTGGCCATATATATGGTGGGCAAGTAGCACCACTTTGGTCTGGAGAGAAAAAACAAGGTGAAAGAATAGTCCATCTCAAAGAAAATATCTTATGGGGTAAGCCGACCTCTGGCCCTCTCCTTTATTCTCATCAAGATGGAATCACAATAATCCCTCCTGGCTTTGAAATCATTGCAGAAAGTGGACTAGTATCAATAGATGCGATCGTAAGTAAAACAAAACCCATATGGGGGTTTCAAACACACATTGAGGCAACTCAAGCATTTGTTAATGAGCATAATATTCCAGTGAATGATGTAAATAAATCATTCAAATTTGGTCACAGTATTCTTGATAAATTTATACTTTCATTAAAATGAAATACTTTCATTTTGGTTTAGTAAAAAAATTTATTATTACTATATCCATAGTATTTCTATCCTGTACTCCTCCCAACTCACTATTCAAATTAGAAGGTAATCCACGACTCGTAAAAAAAATAAATAAGATAATTCAAGATTCAGGTATTAATATAAATATGGGAATCAAAATTGTCTCAATAGATAATCAAAAAACACTATATTCATATAATAGTAAAAAACTATTTTTACCTGCAAGTAATAATAAATTATATACTTGCGCAGCAACGCTTCATTATCTAGGGCCTGATTATAAATTCACAACATCTATTTTTAAAAATAAAAAAAACCTAGTATTAAAAGGTGGCGGAGATCCAGATTTAAAAGTTCATCAGCTTGACTCTTTAGCAAAAGTAATTTCAAATCAAATCAAAAATATCGATACCCTGTATTTAGATGATTCTATTCTTGATAAACTCAATTATGGGAATGGATGGATGTGGGACGAAGGCTCTTCTTGGTGGGTTGCGCCAATAGGAGGATTATCCTTAAATAATAATAGTATAGACTTTTACTTTAAACCTGGTGAATTAAATAAACCAGCAGAAATAATTTATCACCCTAAAACAAAATATATTAATGTTGTTAATTATTCAAAAACTGTAGATGATACGTTAAACTATAAAAAATTCAAAATAGAACGTGACTGGGCAAATCAGATGAATAATTTTACAGTTACTGGAAACATTATTGATACTTCGAAAATTGATACATTGGAAAGAAATATATATGACCCAACTCTATTTACTGGTAATGTTTTTAAAGAATTACTAATGAAATATGGAGTATCAGTTAAACAGATATCAACAAAAGACATATCATTAACAAATTATAAAGTAATCAGCTCACATAAATCAGACTCTCTTATATCATCTGCTAAAACCCTAATGTTTGAAAGTAAAAATTTAACTGCTGAACTTTTTGTGAAAACTATCGGAACTCTAGATACAATTCCTGGAACATGGAAAACTGGACTTGATAGTGTAACATCTTTCCTAGCAAAAGAAGTAAAACTAGATACTACAAAATTAAGACTCGCTGATGGCTCAGGTATTTCTAGATATTCCCTGACAAATTCAAACCAACTTGTAACACTACTTCAATGGATATATCAGAGCAAACACAAAAACAATTTTATTTCTACTCTTCCAGTAGGAGGAAGAGCTTCAACAAAAGGATTAAAAGACAGATTTATAGAAGAAGGTGAAATGATAAAAGCAAAAACTGGACATTTATCGGGAGTAAGCAATATATCAGGTTATATTTTTGCTCCAAAATATGGGCCAGTTGCATTTTCTATTCTAATGAATGGATATAAAGAGTCACATAAAAAATATAGACAAATTCAGAATCAAATAATAAAAACGATTATCTATGATTAAACCAAAATCTTTAAATATGAATTCTACTATAGGTGTTGTTAGTCCATCATACTGGATTGATGAAAAGATTCTTAAAAAGACTACAAAATTCTTCCAAGAATTAGGCTACAATATAAAACTTGGTAAAAGTAACTATCTTAAGTGGGGACCTTTTGCAGGTACGCCAAAAGAAAGAGCAGATGATTTAAATAGAATGTTCAATGATATCAATATTGATGCAATTATTTGTGCACGTGGAGGATATGGAGCAAATAGAGTGCTACCATTACTTGATTTTGATTTAATAAAGCAAAATCCAAAAATATTTATCGGATATAGTGATATTACCGCATACTTGACATCCATTACTCAGAAAACTGGATTAGTGACATTTCATGGGCCGATGTTAACTAGCTATAAAAAATCTTGGGTCAATTTTAACTACAATATAATGAAAGAAGTTTTAAGTGGTCAAAAAAACATTAATATAGAAATTCCAAAATCATTAGAATCTAGGATATTAATAAAGGGTGAAGCGACTGGTCCACTTTGGGGTGGTAACATGACCCTACTAAGCAATCGACTTGGAACAGTTGATGCACTAGATACTAAAGGTGTAATTCTTTTCCTTGAAGATATAGATGAATACCTTTATTCTTTTGAACGTATGTTAATCCAAATGAGAGAAGCTGATATGTTTGACCAAATCAATGGACTTATTATTGGAGAACTAACTGATATGAAAGATCAAGAAATAGAATTTGGTAGAACTACAGATGAAATTATTTTAGATATTTGTGGTGACTTAGACATACCAATAATCTCTAACTTTCCCTGTGGTCATGGTAAGCACCAGGTTACATTCCCAATATCAATAGAAGCAGAGATTGATACCTCCAGAAAAGATGCCCCTGTCAGAATTACTGATAGCGCCGTTTCCAAGGAAATATAGATGTTAAATTATATCTGGTTTGGACTCATTTTTGTATCAGTAATTGTTGGAACAATAACAGGCAGAATCGATGAGGTTACCGAAGCAGCTATCTCAATGTCTAAAACTTCGGTTGAGATTGCTATAGGCTTAGTGGGAATAATGGCTTTATGGATGGGGATAATAAAAATCGCTGAAGAGTCTGGAATCATCCAAATAATAGCAAGAACTCTAATACCAATCACCAAAAGACTTTTCCCAAAAATTCCTAGTGACCATCCTGCCATAGGTTCAATAATCTTAAATATGGCTGCAAATATACTTGGGCTTGGTAACGCTGCAACGCCAATAGGCCTAAAAGCAATGAAAGAACTACAAGAACTAAACAAATACAAAGACACCGCAACAGATGAAATGTGTACTTTCTTAGCTATTAACACATCCAGCGTTCAAATAATCCTACCAGCAACCGTTGTCGGACTGATGGGTGCAGCAGCAAATCAAATCTTTATAACTACAATTATTGCAACAGGTCTTTCAACTATCGCAGCAATTATTTCTGTTAAATTATTAGAAAAAATGAAACGATTTAGAATCGAGTCAACCAATCAATGATAGATAATATTATAGTATTCACAAATCAGGTTTCAAGATATATCATCCCGTTTCTATTAGTCGGAATTCCTTTCTACGGCCTAATCATAAAAAAGGTAAAGGTCTATGAATCATTCGTAGAAGGAGCAAAAGACGGATTTGATATTGCACTTAGGATAATACCTTATTTGGTTGCAATCCTTGTAGCCATTGGAATGTTCAGAGCATCCGGAGCTATGGACCTGCTTATTAGTTTAATTGCACCTCTATTAAATATTTTTGGATTTCCACCAGAAAATCTTCCGTTAGCTTTTATGAGACCTCTGTCAGGTAGTGGGTCTCTCGGGCTTTTTACCGATCTGGTCAATCAATACGGGACAAACTCCCTATACACAAAAATAGGTGCAACAATGTTTGGATCTACTGAGACAACGTTTTACGTTCTGGCTGTCTACTTCGGCTCGGTCGGGATAAGAAAATCTAGGCATGCTCTTGCAGCAGGCCTAATTGCTGACGCAGTTGGCGTATTAAGCGCCGTCTATATTTGTAGACTTATATTCTTATAAAATATTCCTATGACAGATTACAAAAAGAATCTAGGAATCAAAGAGTCAACTTCCATTGTTATCAGTCGTATCATTGGCTCTGGAATCTTTAGAACTCCCGCTCCAATAATGGCTCTAGTTGGATGTACCTCTCTTTTTGGCCTAGTATGGGTACTTGGAGGGATAATAACAATATTTGGTGCGGTAGTATACGCAGAGCTAACGGCTATGATTCCAAAATCAGGAGGGCCATATGTTTTCCTAAAAGAAGCATACGGGCCATACATAGCTTTCCTAAGAGGCTGGGCAATGTTTTTTGTTTCGGAGACCGCATCAATCGTTGCCGTAGCGCTAGTATTTACTGAATTTATTAACGCTATATTTGAGATCATTACCGGAAATCCATTTGGACTCTTGCCAACATTTTTATTATCTCTCATTACGATTTGGGTACTAACAACAATAAACCTATTTGGTGTAAAAATTAGTGGAAAATTTCAGATGATTTTTGGTGCTACTAAGGTAATTGCAGTCGGAGGAATAATTGGAATAACACTGACAGGATTTTCTACCGGAAACATATCTCACTTTAGTGACCCTTTTTGGCCTGAAGAATTCGGGTGGCCAACCATACTCGCCATTGGTGCAGCATTAAGATATTCTTTTTTCGCATTCAGTGGATGGGAGGGCGCTACCTATATGGCTGAAGAAGTAAAAGAACCTGGAAAAACTCTTCCGCTGTCACTATTTTTAGGAATATCGGGGATAATGGTACTCTATCTAGGCGCAAATATCGGTTACCTATATCAGTTAGATGTAGAAACTATAAAACAAAATAAATGGGTGGCTACGAAAGCCATAGAGACTGTTCTAGGAGCGTCCGGAGGTATTCTTATTTCCATCGCTGTTGCGATCAACGCATTTGGGAATATAAGTACTCAAATACTTTGTAAAGGACGGGCTTGGCATGCGATGGCAAGGGATGGTCTATTTTTTAATAATTTTAGCAAACTGCATCCTGTTTATGCCACACCAAATAATGCTCTAGTTGGACAAGGAATCTGGGCAACAGTATTACTAGTAGGAGCTGTGACCTCTACCTATTACCAGTCTGGGCCTGGTAGTAATAATACTTATGAAACAATAATTGATTTTTTTTCAGCTACGAGCACCATATTTAATCTTTTCACATTTGGCTCTATCTATATTCTTCGAAAAAAATTCCCTGACAAAAATAGACCCTACAAAGCATTTTTATATCCATGGAGTATGATAATCGTATTAGTATTATATATCTCTTTTCTAATCCTCACACTCATTACAGCTTTTATACCATCTATGATAGGAATCGCTCTAACCGCGACCGGGACTATTTATTATATGAAAAAAGTAAAGAACTAGGTGCTATAGCAAACTAATTTTTTTATTACTTTACTGAGAATTTATCTGCGTATAATCTATTATTCTTTACTTTGCCTTTAACATTAACAACTCTAACAACATTGCAGAAACCATCTTTTGCATGAGAATCAATATGGTCATCTATGTTAACATTTTCAACACTATATATATGATGTCCTATTTTAACAGATAATCCGCAAGATTTATCATTTGTATCAAAATTGCACATACCGCATGATGCCAACGTTTTCCCATTTATTTTACCATCAGCTGGTACTTCTTCGATAAATGCACTTTTTACAGTCTTTTTATCTCCAGCGCAAGAACCACAGGTTGCATTAAGAGACTGAACAGTGAAAATTGTTAGCACAAATAAAAAAGTGAAATATTTTTTTAACATTGACTTTCCCTTTCTCAGAATATGATTATAAAAAAGTATGACTAAAATTAGATGTCATTATCATCTTAAAGTTTAGTGCCACAAATTTTATCTTAATAGTTTTATTATCTAACATCTACAATCTGTTATTCCCAGCTGTAAGTCCGATATAGAACCTTTCTAATGAAAATTGGGAGAATCAATATAGGGTATACTAATGATGCTAAAAATTTATTATTACCTGAAAAAATAATTTTATCTATTATCTCAATATTTTTTCCTCTTTCTTTTACAATATGTTCGTGCACCCATTGATTAAGTCCAAAAGGTAAATCTAGGCCTTGATCCTTAAATGTAAATGAATTTTCATCTTTAAAATTATCACTATGCTTTACCTTGAAATCTTTCCATCCAAAAAACCAGAACCTCATATGTGCTATTGCACCATCAAATGTTCCCTCCCATTCAATAATTTTAACAGGCTGAAATACTGTAAGATGTTTTAAAAAAGAAATCTCACTGAATGCTATTCTTACTGAGTCAATTGATACATCTTTCAGTAAAACAGACTGTTTATATTTCATATTAATATTGTAAAAATTTATTTTGGATAAGTTATCTTAAGAAGAATCTAATATATTTTTTTCATGTAACTTTTTATCACAAATGCCTCTATAAAGTGTGTTAAAAGCCAAAAAAAAGTTAGTATTGGGATATAAATCCTAAAATCTAGTTTAAAAATTCCAACACCTATCCAAGTTAAAAAAAGCATACCTATGGTTTTAGTTAAAAATCCAA
>CAZYDX010000083.1:0-9413 GCA_964646455.1 uncultured bacterium
TGTAAATTGGGTGTGAGAAAGAATAATTTTAATTATATAAATATGATAAAAAAAATAATTAAAGAAATAACTCCTCTAATTGACATTTTATTTTTACCACTAACATTTTTATCATCACTGTGGTTGTTGATAGTTCGAACATTAGGTTTAAAAAGGATGATGGTAAGTAATAAAATATTTAATAGTATAGGACTATTACCTATTCATAACCATTATTACCAACCCTTAATTAATCCTAATAAACATAATCTTAAATCATTAAGAGACGATAGGGTGATTGGCGGACTTGATTTTAATATCAAAAAACAAAAGGAAATAATTTTATCATTCAACTATGTTGATGAGTTGTTAAAATTTCCAATAACAAAATCTAATAATAATGAGTATTACTATAATAATAGTTCATTCGAAAGTGGAGATTCAGAGTATCTGTACAATATTATTAGGAAATTTAAACCAAATAAAATTATAGAAATAGGTTCAGGTTTTTCAACAAAAATGATGTTAAATAGTATAAATAAAAATAGAGATGAGGATAGTAATTACAATTGTGAATTAACATGTGTAGAACCATTTGAATATAAACAAATTGAAAGATTACCTATTACCTTGTTGAAAGAGAGAGTTGAATCATTAGATATAAAAATATTTAAGGAATTAAGAAATGATGATATTTTATTTATCGATTCATCACATATTATTAGACCACAGGGAGATGTTTTATTCGAAATACAATATATCTTACCAGAATTAAATCCTGGTGTTCTAATTCATTTTCATGACATTTTTACACCAAAAGATTATTTGGATGATTGGGTATACAAAGAACACAGGTTATGGAATGAACAGTACTTATTGGAAACTTTTCTAACATGTAATGACAGATTTGAAATTATTGGTTCATTAAATTATTTGAAACACAATTATTGGGAGTTACTATCTTCAAAATGTCCTATTCTAAGTAAAGAAAAGAGTAGAGAACCGGGGTCATTTTGGATACGAAAAATATCTTAATAGTTAAATGTCCATTCGAATTCTTAATCAATATTTAATTTTTTATCCTAAAATTTCCAATATCTTCTATAATTGATTGAGATGAAATTTCTTGTCTTTTTTTAATCCTACTCATTATCTGACTTATAGTATTTATACTTTTCCCAATCTCATATCCGTTCTTTAATAAATGATCATGTATTCTAATATTACTCCAACCTTTATTGTGGAGTCTCATTACCTCATTACGTAACTTTGTTTGTTTATCAGATAAAGGTTTGAAGTAAACAGAATAATAGAATTGATGAGTGGTAATTTTATAATCAAAAAAAAGATATGGGATTTCATTAGAGGGGGTGTACCCCTGTGAAACTTTATCACAGTTCAGTTAAATCCTTTGGCGAATTAATTCGATATATACACCCTTGGCGGGCAAAGGCCAGATTTGCTGCACTTTGTTCAACTTTAAATAAAATATTTGACATTGCACCGGAGGTATTGATCGGTGTTGCTGTTGATCTGGTAGTTGAAAAAGAAAATAGTTTTGTGGCCTCATTAGGATTTGGTTCGATCGAGAGTCAGGTGCTCTTTCTCGGTTTTATTACTTTTGTTATTTGGGCGTTAGAGTCATTGTTCCAGTATATATATTCAATACAGTGGCGTGGTCTTGCGCAATTGGTTGAACACGAGGTAAGAGTCTCGGCCTATGACCACTCTCAGAGGCTAGGTCTAAGCTGGCATGAAGACCAAGCAACAGGGAATATTACTGCTATTTTAAACGATGATGTAAATCAGCTCGAGCGTTTTTTGAATGATGGTGTTAACCAGATTATTCATGTGTTTGTCTCTACCATTTGTATTGGACTCATATTTTTCTATATATCTCCTCTAATCGCAACTATTGCAGTGCTCCCGGTTCCAATTATTTTTGCGGTTAGTTTTTTCTTTCAGAAGAAATTATCTCCTAGATATAAAAGTGTTCGAGATAAGGTTGGTTTACTTAATTCATCAATGTTTAATAATCTTATCGGTATCCAGACGATTAAAAGTTTTATGACCTATAAACATGAGAAAAGTCACATCAGTGAATTGAGTGAGGACTATCAAAAAGAAAATATCAGTGCTATATCTATCAGCAGTGCTTTCGTGCCTGTCATACGAATGGGGGTGCTGGCAGGATTTTTAGGTACTATCCTGATAGGTAGTCACATGGCCTTAAGCGGCGCACTGGCCGTTGGTTCTTACAGTGTGCTTGTTTTTCTTACTCAGAGATTTCTGTGGCCTTTTACTATGCTAGGAACTCTGGTGGATGATTTTGAAAGGTCAATGGCCTCTAGCCAAAGAATATTTGACCTTTTAAATACTGATGTGCATATACCAGAGAATGATGATCCGATTGAGCCAGAAAACCTAAGGTCTGATATTAGATTTGAATCAATTAGTTTTAATTATCCAGATGGGCCAAACCTATTTAAAGATTTTAGTATGAATATAGGCTATGGAACCTCAATTGGTATTGTTGGAGACACAGGCTCTGGGAAAACTACTTTAGCAAAATTATTATTACGATTATATGACCCTTCTTCTGGGTCAATTAAAATTGGCGACCATAACATTAGAGACATGTCTATCTCGGACCTAAGAAATAAGATTGGTGTTGTGAATCAGGAGACATTTCTTTTTGATGGATCTATCCGAAATAATATTGGCTATGGTAGTAAAGATTACACCGAGGAGGATATTATTAGAGCCGCAGATCAGAGTCAGTGTACTGAGTTTATATCTTCGATGCGCGATGGCTATGACACAATCATTGGTGAGAGAGGTCAAAAATTATCTGGGGGCCAAAAGCAGCGTCTTGCAATAGCAAGGGCGATTATAAGGCAGCCGGATATCTTAATATTTGATGAGGCAACATCATCTGTAGATAACAAGACAGAGAGGCTTATTCAAAAATCATTTTTAGATATAAAACAAGACAGAACAATGATTATTATTGCCCACAGACTATCGACCATTCGCAATTGTGACAATATCTTTGTGGTCAAACACTCTCGTATCCATGAGCAGGGGACTCATGATAAACTTATGGAGAATAGTGATAGTTTCTATGCGGAGCTGTGGAATATTCAGACTGGTAGAAAATCATAAATACAAAATGTGTAATTTAGACTGGAATTTTTAGAGTAAATGTTAGACAGATTAGATAAAATAATATTTTATGGTTCCCTCGCGGTTTTATTAGTCATGGTAGCGCCGATGCTATTATACTCGCAGGAGAGCTATGAATTTTTACTCAACTTAAAATTATCTATCGAAAATATTTTTGGTAGTGTCTACCAGTATCTTACTGTAATTGTAATGGTATTTATCCTGTGGCTTGCTATAAGTAAACATGGTGATGTGAAACTCGGAGAAGGCCCCCATCACTTTAGTACTTTTAGCTGGGCCTCGATGTTGTTCTGTGCTGGAGTGGCTACCGGGATTCTTTATTGGGGAATGATAGAGTGGGCCTATTATATAGATATGCCTCCTTTTGGTATTGAGCCCAGGTCCACCTTGGCGATAGAGTATGCAGCAACATATGGTATGTTCCACTGGGGGATTGCTGGTTGGGCATTCTACTGTATCCCTGCGATAGCAATGAGCTATGTATATCACGTCAAAAAGGTTCCATATTTAAGAATAAGTAAAGCCTGTAAGCCTGTGCTAGGGCAATACGCAGACGGTATTCCTGGACAGGTGATTGACATATTGTTTATGGTTGGTCTTCTTTTTTCTTCTGGTACATCCATGGGACTTGGGACTCCTATGATATCGGCGAGTATACAGTCTCTATTTGGTGTGAGTGAAGCGTTCTCACTTCATGTAATTGTGATCCTATTCTGTGCCGCAATTTTTTCGGTCTCTGTTTATCTCGGACTGAACAAAGGAATCAGGCGTTTGAGTAATTTTAATACGGTATGTGCTTTTATCTTTCTCGCCTTTGTCTTTATTGTTGGACCGACTGTATTCATACTAAAAATGAGTCTAAATAGTTTTGGTCTTATGACCCAGGATTTTGTCCGTATGCTTACCTGGACAGAGCCCCTTACCGATACCAGATTTGTTGAAGACTGGAGTATATTTTATTGGTCCTGGTGGATTGCAGTTGGTCCTTTTAACGGTATCTTTATTAGTAAAATATCAGGTGGCCGTAGTATTAGGCAGGTCATTAGTGGAGCACTATTTTTCGGTAGTATTGGGTGTGCGTTATTCTACTGCGTGATTGGGAACTATGCCCTTGATCTTGAACTTAGTGGGGCCTATTTAACGACCGAGGCTATTAATGCTGGTAAGGCAGCGCATGCAATTCCCAACATAATTAGCAGCCTGCCTGGTGGCCAGATCACGCTTTTATTATTTTGTTTAATGAGTATCACTTTTATGGCCACAACTTTTGACTCGACCTCTTACGCGCTTGCTTCTTGCGCTACAGATAGGCTAGAGGCTAAGGATGACCCCCCTGCTTGGCAGCGTCTTTTTTGGGCATTTGCACTGGTTGTTCTTCCTCTTTCACTCATATATGTAGGTGGTTTGGATACGATCAAGTTTGCTGTTCTGTCATCTGCTTTGCCTCTAATTGTGGTGTATGTTCTACTTGGTCTATCAATTTTATATAGTTTGAAAAAAGAGGAACATGGCTAATGAAAATTCTTAATAAAAAGCTGAATGTAGTTATCATTGCTGGAGCATCAGGAATTGGAAGAGAAATAGCGGCGGCATATGATAGGGAGGGGTCTAGCGTTTATGTCTGTGATATATCGGAAACTTTCATTAAATCTTTTAAAAATAAATTTCCTAATATATTCATTAACAAGGCTGACGTCTCAGTCTATGATGACGTGGCGGGTTTCTTTGAAAAAGTCAGAGCTAAGACTAATAGTGTCGACGTTTTGGTGAATTGTGCAGGTATAGCTGGGCCTACAGATACCTTAGAAAATATTGACCCTGATGAGTGGGATAAGACAATCAGGATAAATCTTAATGGTATGTTCTACTGCCTAAAAGGGGGTATACCTTTAATTAAAAAGTCAGAAAATCCATCCATAATAAATATTGCCTCTAGCGCTTCTTTTTTTGGGTTTCCTCTACGGTCTCCATATACAGCCGCAAAGTGGGCTGTCATCGGTTTGACAAAAACACTCGCCATGGAGCTTGGCTCTGATGGGATAAGAGTGAACGCGATATGTCCAGGAAGCGTAAGAGGAGATAGGATAGATAGAGTAATAGAGGCAGACGCCAAAGAGCAGAATAAAACAATTGATGAAATAGAAAAACTATATCTTTCTCAGGTTTCCATGAAAACATTTGTGGAACCAACTGATGTAGCGAATCTTGCATTATTTTTAAGCTCTGAACTTGGGAGATTTATTTCTGGACAGGCTATTGGCCTAGATGGACACACAGAGGGATTATCAAATAATTTGTAGGAGATTTTATGAAAGCAGCGTGGTATAATAGTTTTGGGTCTGCGGATGAGGTTCTTAATGTTGGTGAGTTTGATACGCCAGAGCCAGACGCAGGCGAGGTAAAGATAAAGGTCTATGCCTCTGGTGTAAATCCATCGGACACAAAAAAAAGACTTGGTGCAAATCCCGCCCTATTAGATGATGGTCCGGTTATCCCCAATAGCGATGGGGCAGGTGAGATTGTTTCAGTTGGTGATGGGGTGTCTTCTTCACGAGTTGGTGAGCGTGTATGGGTCTATAATGCACAATACGGTAGGCAGCTTGGTACCTCTGCTGAGTTTGTTTGTCTACCCTCAGAGCATGCAATTATATTGCCAGACAGCGCTGACTATAATACCGGCGCTATGATGGGTATACCCGCAATGACAGCACATCGCTGCGTATTCTCTGATGGGAGTGTTGAAGGTCAGACTATGCTTATTACCGGAGGTTCCGGCCGGGTTGGGTACTATGCTATTGAATGGGCAAAACAAAATGGTTCTACCGTTATTGCGACAGCATCAAGCGAAGGCAGTAGAGAGCAATGCGCTAAAGCGGGTGCAGATTTTGTTGTCGGACATCCATCTGATGAAACTGTAAGCGAGATTATGGATTACACAGATGGGAAAAAGATCGATAGAATTATTGAAGGAGATTTTGGTGCGAACTTGTTACCCGTTCTGGATATATTAAAAACGAGTGGTACGATAGCTACATACTCTTCAATGACGGATATGAACCCAAGCATACCTTTTATTAGGATGATGTTTATGGATATTACAATTCGTATGGTTCTGGTTTACGCAATGCCAGACCACGCCAAAGAACATGCAGCGAAAGATATTACAACAATGCTAAACCAGAATTCTTTTACTAATAGAGTTGCAAGTGAATTCTCTCTTGATAATATTTCTAATGCTCATAAGATGATTGAGAGTGGCAAAGCATACGGGTCGGTTATTATTAAACCATAGCTCAATTCAGATTTAATGTATCAGACTAAATGTTACCGATTGTTTTTATTGACCTGTTTTTTTCTGGCAGTTTTTTCTTGTGATGATAAAATCAACACAAATTCAAATAAAGAATATTGGGAAGATCCTACTATTATATCTGAGAATAAAGAGGAAGCTCATGCTACTCTCATGCCTTATGATACCCGCGAAGATGCAATAGTAGGTAATAGAACTTTATCTAAGCATTATAGATCACTGAATGGTGACTGGTGGTTTAACTGGGTAAAGCGTCCGGCAGATAGGCCTATGAGTTTTTATGAGGACAGCTATGACCTGACAGAATGGAAAAAAATATCTGTTCCAGGTTCCTGGCAATTACAAGGATATGGAAAGCCTATATATACAAATGTTAAACATCCTTTTGAAGATCCACAGCCACCATATCCACCTAAAGATAATAACCCTGTAGGGTCCTACAGACGATCGTTCAGTGTCCCAGTTGACTGGAAAAATGGTCAGGTTTTTCTTCACTTTGAAGGAGTCAAGTCTGCCTTTTTCGTATGGGTAAATGGGAAAAAGGTTGGATACAGTCAAGGCAGTATGACCGCCGCAGAGTTTAATATAACAGACCACCTTGTTGATGGGAATAATTCCGTATCGGTACAGGTATTTCGATGGTCAGATGCTGCATACATTGAAGATCAGGACTTTTGGAGACTGAGTGGTATATACAGAGATGTTTTTCTGATGCATACGCCGGATACTCACATTAGGCACTTTAAGGTGAATGCATCATTGGTAGAAAATTACCAGCACGGATTATTAAGTGTAGCTACACATATAAAAAACTATGGCATTCAAACAAAAAGCCTAATCTTAAAAAACACTGTGTATGATCTTAGTGGTTCAGTAATAACGGAGTTTGACCCTATTTCCTTTGATGTTCTTGCTAATAGCGAACAGGTTTTCGAACAAAAAGTAACAATAAAAAATGTGAGAACCTGGAACGCTGAGTTGCCCAATCTTTATAATATAGTCCTCTCTATTTCTGATATGGGTGATAATCTATTAGAAAATATCAGCACTAAAATTGGTTTTAGAAATGTAGAACTAAAAAATGGTCAGATGCTGGTCAGTGGAGAGCCGGTTATTTTCAAAGGAGTTAACCGCCATGAGCATGATCCAATCGCGGGAAGAACTGTTGATGAAGGTTTAATGATTAAAGATATTTTATTAATGAAGCAATTTAATATAAATGCGGTTCGTACCTCGCACTATCCAAACCACCCGAAATGGTATGAACTATGTGATAAATATGGCCTGTACGTGGTAGATGAGGCTAATCTTGAGTCTCATGCCTTTTGGTCAAAGTTTACGCTTGACCCTATTTGGAAAACTGCATTTGTAGATCGTGCTCAGAGAATGGTATTGAGAGATGTTAACCATCCATCTATTATTATGTGGTCGCTGGGGAATGAAGCAGGATATGGGCCTAATCATGATGCGATGGCTGAGTGGATTAGATCGTACGATCCATCAAGGTTAATTCACTATGAAGGTAAAGAGCCTGGATATGGACCACTGCCAAATCATTTTGATGTTATTGCGAATATGTATGCCTCTGTTGATTTAATGATCAAATTGCATGATGAGAATCCTTCTAGGCCGGTCATTTTATGTGAGTATTCGCATGCAATGGGGAATAGCAACGGTAATATTTTTAAGTATTGGGACGCCATATACAAATACCCTCGATTGCAAGGAGCATTCATATGGGACTGGGTAGACCAGGGTCTATTGCGTAAGGACAATAATGGTGAGTACTATGTCTATGGAGGTGATTTTGGTGAAAAATTACATGATGAAAATTTTTGTTTGAATGGTGTTATTTCTCCAGACAGAAAGCCACATCCTGCACTGTATGAGATAAAGCACCTACAGCAGAATATTAAGGTATCTTGGGACCGGTCTGATAAAAATATATTTGTAATAGAAAATAGGAATTTTTTCCAGGATCTTAGCCATGTGTATGGCAGGTGGGAGCTAATTGAAGATGGGAATAAAATTTCATCAGGAAAGATTAATACCGACTATATAGGTCCACAATCAAAGCAAGTCTATGAGATACCTCCTTTACCATCACTGCATCGAAAAAAAGAGTACGCAGTTAATTTTACATTTTTGCTTAAAGAAAACCAGGCATGGGCAAACAAAAATCATATTGTAGCATCTGACCAGATTATAATACAAAAATATAGTAGCCAAAGATTTAGAAGCTATCCGAAGCAGAATAAAAAACAAGTTTACGTTATTGAAAAAGGAGATATTCTAGATATTAATTCAGAAGGCAGAAGTTTCAGGTTTGATCTTTATACTGGGCAGCTTTCTCAGGTATCATTAAAACAGAAAAAGTTCATGGTGAGTCCTATAGTGCACAATATATGGAGAGCACCAACTGACAATGATGAAGGAGGAGATAGTAAGAGTTTTGCGAGTCAGTGGCTGAGAGCGGGCTATGACAAAATCAAAAGAAAGGTTATCTCTATCGATAAAAAATATATAGATGATGCGTACCAGTTATTTGTAATAGAGAAACATTTTAGCGACTCGGTTAATATTGATGTAAATATTATTTATACGGTATACCCAAAAGGTGATCTTCATGTTGAGACTGAAACGATTATACCCAAAGGTCTTCCTGTCGTACCAAAAATAGGATTAACTTTTAAACTTGATAGTAAATATTCAAAACTTAGGTGGTATGGTAGGGGCCCTCACGAGTCATACTCTGATAGAAAATACAGTGCATTTATTGGGGAATATAGTGGTTCGGTAAAAGAGCAGTACTATCCTTATATAAGGCCTCAGGAGAATGGTAACAAGACTGATGTTAAATGGGCTTCCATTGGAAATGAGAGAGGGACTGGCCTTATTATATATGGTGTTCCACTTTTTAATTTAAGTGCACATCAAT
>CAZYDX010000084.1:0-9339 GCA_964646455.1 uncultured bacterium
CAAATGATGAAAAAATAACCAGAAAAGTTATTTGTATGACATTAAGTAATGATGACCATGAAATACCACTAGTAATGATTCAATCAATATTAGATGAAATGAACATACTTAATATCAATTTAGGGACCAATTTACCGGTTGCTGAAATAGAATCTAAAATTCTAGTTTTTAATCCGACACATTTAATTATTTCTTCAAATTATGTGTTGGATACAGAAACATTTAATTTAGAAGTATCTCGACTTATTCAAGTTTGTCATAAAAAGGATATTAGAATACTCATTGGAGGTTCGGGGAATAATTTATTAATTGAAGAAAATAGGCACACTACTATTGAATTAAAAGACATGACAGAATTGTTCAATTATTTTAAAGTAGGGATAGTCTAATGAAAACTTTTGAGATTAATATGAAACAATACATTAATAAACCATTGGAGGTTGTTTTTGAATTCTTTTCAAAACCAGAGAATCTTGAAATGATTACTCCCAAATCACTTTCATTTAACATTTTGACTCCAACCCCGGTCAAGATGGAGAAGGGAAGTCTTATTGACTATACAATTCGTTTATTTGGGGTTCCAATTCACTGGCGTACTCTTATTTCGGATTATGAGCCTCCTTTTCGTTTTGTTGACCAACAAATTAAAGGACCATACACATTTTGGCATCACACACATACGTTTAGACTGGTTGAAGGAGGAGTTGAAATAATAGACCAGGTAAAATATTCTTTACCGCTAGGGTGGTTGGGCACACTGGCCCATGCAATTTGGGTACGAAAAGATTTGGAGAAAATTTTTGAGTATCGTAAAACCGTAATCCAAAATTATTTTGGAAGTATTAATATATCTAATGAAAGGAGGGTAGAATCATGAAAGTTGCCCTATTTGGTGCTACAGGATTTGTAGGGTCTTATATTTTAGATGAATTGATTTCTCATGGCATGGAAGCAAACCTAATGGTTCGGGAAGGGTCTGAGAATAAACTGATTCAAAAGGAGAAATGTCGCATAATTAAAGGAGATATTGATGATGAAATTGCGATAAATAAAACTCTGGATGGTTGTGGTGCTGTAATCTACGCTATCGGAATTATCCGTGAATTTCCAAATCGCGGGATCACCTATGAAAACACCCATTTTAATGGTGCCAAGCGTTGTATAGATGCTGCAAAAGAAAAGAGCATTAATCGTTTCATTCTAATGAGTGCCAATGGTGTAAAATTGAATGGGACTAGCTATCAAAACACAAAATACAATTCCGAACAATATTTAAAGTTTGCAGATTTAGACTATACGATTTTTAGGCCGTCCTTGATTTTTGGAGACCCCCGTGGTAATAACCGTCCGGAATTCTGCACCCAATTAAAAAAGGATATGTTAAACCTTCCTTTTCCTGCACCAAATTTTCACAAAGGATTCAATCCATTAAAAGCAGGGGACTTTGCCATGTCACCTATTCACATTAAGGATGTGGCATCCATTTTTGTAAAATCTATCAAAGAGATTCGCTCAGTAAAAAAAACTTACTGCATAGGTGGTGATACCTATTATTGGCAAGAAATAATTAAAATTATTTCAAGTGCGTATGGCAAAAAGAAATGGACCATTCCCGCGCCAGCCATCATCATACAGGGATTAGCATTTTTATTCGATCGCTTTCAATGGTTTCCAATTACCAAGGATCAAATAACAATGCTGCTTGAAAGTAATGTTTGTGAATCGGAAGCCCTGTTTAAATTGTTTAATATAAATCCAATTTCATTTTCTTCAGAATCATTAACCTATTTAAGGAATTAATATGCAGACATTTTTACCTTACCCTGATTTTAAACAATCCGCAGCATGTCTGGATTTCCGCAGATTAGGCAAGCAAAGGGTTGAGGGTGCTCAAATTTTAAAAGCAATATTAGGAGAAAAATCTTTAAATGGTAAACCATATAAAGGGTGGTTAAATCATCCAGCAACTTTAATGTGGAAACCCTATCCAGACGCGCTTAAGTTATATGTAAATACTATAATTGAGGAATGGGTGCGAAGAGGATACAAGAATACGATGCCATTATATAAAATTGAGATTAATATTCAAATGCCAACCTGGTTGGGTCTGAAAAAATTTCATTCATCTCATCGCTCTAATTTAAAAAGAAAAGATAAACTATATTATGAAAAGTATAGGTGGGATGAATCGTCTGATCTACCTTATCTATGGCCTATTAATAATTATTCAGATTATAGATAATTTAGAAAATAAATAAAGTTGAACAATCAACTAAATAAAATTATAAATTTATTCTAATAGTACATTTATTAATTTATAAATTATAAATATAAGTCGATATATATCCTTTTTTATTACATAATAATCATGTTATCTTATATTAATTATTATAATATTAGTTGTATATTCAACTAATGGAAAATAAAGATTCACTTCAATTTCATATGAACATGGGGAAACTTATCAGTTCAGTCCATAATATGCTTACAAGAAGATTTGTTCAGAATGCTCATGATGCAGGTCTTGATATTTCACTGGATCAGTGGATGGTTCTAGGTCCGATACATTTTCATGGTGATGCCTCTCAAAAATTATTGAGTGAGTTTTGTTTTAAAGATAAAACAAGTATTACAAGGATAGTTAACACTCTAGAAAAGAAAAATTTAGTAGTCAGAGTTCCAGATCAACTAGACCATAGAATAAACCGCGTCATTTTAACCAATGCAGGAAAACAACTATTTAATGATGTTTTACCTATAATGAATAAGACCAAAAAAGAAGTTTCCCGTAATATATCAGAGTCTGATATAGAAAATTTTAAAGATGTTTTAACAAAGATTATGTCAAACTTAGAAAATGAATAAAGTGAATCGCATAAAAAATGAATTGAATCTGATTATTATTTTATTCATAGTGTTCCTCTATGGATGCGCTAGTAACACATTGGTAATGGTGGAAGACATCGATATCCAAATGCCTAAAATCTGGCAAACTTCAATACCTAGTAGTGAAAAAGTTACTGGCAAGTGGTGGGAAATTTTTGATGATGACGATCTGGAAAGTTTTATTTTAGATTTTCAAAAAAACAGTCCTGATCTGCAGTCGATCATAGATAATAAGAATATGGCATTTCAGAGTTCAAAAATTAACAGTGCTGGTATTTTTCCTTCGCTAAATGGTAGTATCAGTGCTGACACAAGTGTTCAAAATTTATCGGGTTTTGGTGCAATAGGTAGTTTCCTAGATTCTCAATCTGGAGAAGAAGATAGCTCTTCTCAAAATTCCGAATCATCGAATGAAGTTATTAGTTTCGGAAATACGACCGCAAGGCTAGGTTTGAGTCTCCAGTGGGAATTAGATGTATGGGGGAGACTTTTAAACGGAAGAAAAGCTGCTCAAAAAAATTATGAAGCTATCAGCTATGATTTATCTTATATTGGGTTTTCAACCATTATTAGAGCGACTCAATCCTATTTTCAGGCAGTAGAAGCCTATGGACAAATGATGATTGCTCAAGAATCTTATGATAGTTTTTTAGAAATAAGAGACCTTGTAAAAGATAGATATGAAAGAGGGTTAAAATCGAGTCTAGACTATCGACTTGCTGAGACATCTGTTTCAACTTCAAAAGTTTTAATTGAATCTAGGGCATTACAACTAAAGACCTTAAACCGTCGTTTGGAAATCCTTTCCGGTAAATATCCAAAAGGAGATTTAATTACCGGGAAAACTTTACCCGTCTTTTTGCCTAATATAGAATCAGTTATCCCTGCAGATTTATTAACGCGTCGCCCAGATATCCGGAGCCTATTTTTAAAAACAGAATCAGAGGGTCTTTTATTAGCTCAGGCTAAACGAAATTTATTGCCGGGTATTTCACTTAACGGGTCTGTAGGAACATCAGCCAAAAAATTAGAAGATATCTTCAATGATGATTATGGAATTTGGAATATGGGATATAGTTTGACAGCTCCTATCTTTAATGCAGGAAGGTTAAGAGCTGCGGCAAATCTGCAAGAATCAGCGCAGAATAAATCTAAAAAAGATTTGTTAAAAGGTTTGCTGAATGCATTTTCTGAGGTAGAGCAACTTTTGGAATTAGATAAGTCTTTATTAATACAGCAGAATGCTGTTAATGATGCCGTGCAGCACTCTTTAGATGCCTATAATTTATCAAAAGAGCGTTATGATAAAGGAGTGACTACACTTGAGTCCGTTTTAAATACTCAGAGACAATATAATGATATTCGTTCTCAGTATTTAACTCTCAGTCGGCAACGAATTGAAAATCGCTTATCTTTAATATTAGCCCTTGGTGGGGATACGAATTAAAATCAAATAAATAAAATAAAAGATGAAAAAATATATTGGATTAATAATTTTAGCCTTCAGCATAATTATTGCAGGTGTTTTAATAAAAAGTAGACCGGTAGCTGTTCCTAAAGAAAATAAAGAAGATATACCTTATGTTAAAACAATGATGATTTTACCTACGACGGTGAAAGCATCTATTTCTTCTCAGGGTATTGTTCAGCCTGAATCTGAATTAACATTACTTTCAGAATTAAACTCAAGGGTAGAGTGGTTATCTACAAAGATGGAAGCAGGATCAAGTTTTAAAGAAGGTGATACTCTAATTGTTTTAGATAAAAGAGATTACGAATTAGCATTAATAACTGCTGAATCTGAGGTATTAAACGCGGAGGTTAATCTAGAACGTGAGCAGGCAGAATCAGAGTTGGCAAAAAAAGAATGGAAGAGAGTCGGAGCAGGCTCAGGTAGTGACCTGGCGCTTAGAAAACCACAAATGGCTCAGGCTAAAGCGACTTATGCTGCAGCAAAAGCAAGGCTTGAACAAGCTAAAAGAAATTTGAGTAGAACAGTTTTTATTGCGTCTTTTGATGGACGTGTCCGTAGCACTAATATTGAAATTGGAACAACTGTCTTTCCTGGAACGCTTCTTGGGAATATTTACGCTATAAGTGCTTATGAAATTCGTTTACCAATCGCAGATCAGGATATCCCTTTTAGTGGCCTAAAATTTAATGGGCAGAAGATTGAAGAAAGTAAGCGTTTAGACGTAATTATCATTCAGGGTGATAATAAATGGCCAGCAATAATTGTTAGGACAGAAGCTGAAATTGACCCAGCCACTCGGATGATGGCTGTAGTTGCAAAAGTTGATAACTCAGATAGAAAAATGTTTACTACGCCATTGGCTGTAGGTCAATTTGTTCAAGCAAAAATTTCAGGAATTGAAATTTCTGAAATTTCTATTTTACCTCGATCTTATGTTAGAAATGAGAGTGTATGGGTTGTTGATAATCAGATGTTAATGCAAAATAGATTGGTTGAGGTTCTAAGAAATGAAGATGAGTTTGCGCTAATTGGAGAAGGTTTTGAGTCTGGAGATAAATTATTGACTTCTCGAGTTTCATCTTTGGTTAATGGATTAAAAGTAACTCTTGAGCTGAGATAAATATATGGAACGCATAATTAGGTGGTTTGTAAACAATAGTGTCGCATCTAACTTAATGATGTTTTTCATTATACTATCAGGTGCTGCAACCATACCCCTGCTTAATATGGAGGTTTTCCCTGATATAGAAGTGGATATTATAAATGTGACAGCTATTTATCCAGGAGCAACTCCATCTGATGTTGAAAATGCAGTTTGTGTTCGTATTGAGGAAAGATTGCAAGGTTTAGATGGAGTAAAAAAAATATCTTCTACAGCTTCTGAAAATGTTGGTAGTGTCAATGTAGAAATTTTATCTGGTCAAGATGTTACTGAAATGTTGGATCGCGTAAAAGCAGAGGTAGATGCAATAGATAATTTTCCTGAAGGTGTCGAAAGACCAACGACAAAACAATTTATCACAAGCCAAGCAAATATTACAGTGGCAGTTGGTGGAGAGATGGATGAATTAACTTTAATGAATTTGACTGAAGAAGTTAAGGATGAGATAGATGCTCTGCCTGGAGTAACCTATAGCTCATTCGTAGCAAAAAAAGATAAAGAAATTTCTATAGAGATCAGTGAAAAGACTCTTAGAAAGTATGACCTAACCTTAAGTCAAATTTCAAGAGCAATTCAAAGTCTTTCAATTGATATACCAAGCGGTAGTATTGAAAACATAAATGGAGAAATTTTAATCAGAGCACAAGGTCAGGGGTATACAGTCGATTATTTTTCATCTATTCCAATTATATCTGACCCATCAGGTTCTATTGTTAGACTAGGTGAAATAAGTGAATTAAATGATGCTTTTTCAATAGATTATGATCTTGAATTTTTGTTCAATAGCCATCCATCTAATTTGATTACAGTTTATCGTGTAGGAGATCAAAACTCAATTGATATATCTAGTCAGGTAAAAGATTATGTCGTAAAAAAGCAAAAAAATTTACCAGATGGAATACATATTACAGCCTTTGATGATGAAGCTAGACTTCTTGTTGGAAGAATTGAAACTATGACTAAAAATGCTTACCAAGGTCTTTTACTAGTTGTTATTGTGTTAGCTATCTTCCTTAAGCCAAAACTTGCTTTCTGGGTATCGCTTGGAATTCCAATTTCTTTTATGGGTGGTTTTTGGTTTATGCCAGCCTTAGATCTTTCCATTAATATGTTATCGTTATTTACGTTTATTTTGGTGCTCGGTATTGTAGTTGATGATGCAATTGTAGTAGGTGAAAACATAGCATTATTTCGAGAGAGAGGTATGGATCCAAAAGAGGCGGCTATTAAAGCTGCAACACAGGTTTCGACACCTGTGTTTTTTGCAGTTTTAACAACAATGGCAACCTTTTCTCCGATGCTTGCGGTGGAAGGACAAATTGGAGCAATATGGAGAATTTTTCCTCTAATAACTATTTCTGTTTTGTTTTGGTCTCTTTTTGAAAGTCTTACAATTCTTCCTGCTCACTTGGCTCATAGCTCAGAAAAAAAATCTAAAATAATTTGGATCAGATCTCTTTCTGATAGGTGGGATAAATTTCAATCAAAGGTAAAGAATGGTTTAGTATTTTTTATAAATACATATTACAAACCAACACTATTAAAATCAGTAAATAGACCTTTTACTTTTTTAAGTATTGCAGCATCAGTTTTTATTTTAACGATCGGAATAATTGGTGGAGGAATTATAAAGTTTTCATTTTTTCCTCCTATAGAAGCAGACTTAGCCATTGGAACTGTGGAATATCCATCGGGTACTTCAATAGAAATAACTCGTGAAGGATATTTAAAATTAGAGGAATCTGCAAAAACTCTCGAAGAAGAATTAAATAAAGAATTTCCAGGGAAGTCTATTATAAAAAATAGACTTTCAACGATTGGGTTTCAACCACAGAGAACAAAAACATCTCGTGGTCCAGGGAATTTAAATGCATCTTATGGAGGTCCTCATTTAGCTGAAGTTGCCTTAGAACTTATTCCTGGAGAGGAACGGACTATAGGGACAGAAGAAATTGTTAGGAGATGGAGAAGATTAATGCCATCGGTTCCAGGTGTAAAAGAAGTAGGCTTTTTTTCAAGTCTATTTTCAACTGGAGAGCCAGTTAACATACAACTATCTAGTAAATATATGGATGACCTTCTTGACGCAAAAGAAGAATTAAAAAGAGAGTTAGTACAGTTTCCAGGTGTCTTTGATGTGAAAGACAATTTCAATATAGGAAAAGAAGAGATAAGCATCAAACTGCTACCGGCTGCTGAAAATTATGGAATAAATATGATGATGCTAGGAAGTCAAGTCCAACAAGCGTTTTATGGTTTGGAAGTTCAAAGTATTCAACGTGGTAGAGATGAGGTAAAAGTAATGCTTCGCTATCCAAAGAATGAAAGAACTTCTATTTCTAATTTAGAAGATATGATGATAAAAGTTCCAAATGGTTCAACAATACCTGTTCGTCAAATTGCCAAATTGGAATTAGAAGAAGGTCTCTCTTCAATCCAAAGAAAAGATAGAAAACGAGCAATAAATGTAACTGCAGATGTTGATTTGATGGTTACAACAGGTAATGAAGTGATTGCTGCAGTTACTGCTTCAATATTACCAAAAATTTTAAAAAAGTATAATTCAATTTCCATTAGTTTAGAAGGAGAGCAGCAAGAGCAAGGACAAAATTTAAAATCTATTGGTAAAAACTTTTTATTAGCTATGATAGTGGTTTACATGCTACTTGCTATACCATTCAAATCATATTTTCAACCTCTTGTAGTTATGTCTTCAATCCCATTTGGTTTAACAGGGGCTGTTTTTGGGCATCTTATAATGGGAATTAATTTTTCAGTTCTCTCTATGATGGGTTTTGTTGCCTTAACAGGCGTTGTTGTGAATGATAGCCTAGTAATGGTTGATTTTATTAATCGATATCGCAGTGAGGGGAATAGTATTATGGATGCTGTTTTAGAAGCGGGGCCAAGACGATTTAGACCAATATTCTTAACGTCTCTTACAACATTTGTTGGTCTTACGCCACTATTACTCGAAAAAAGTATTCAAGCAAAATTTATAATTCCAATGGCCGTTTCACTGAGCTTTGGTGTGATTTTTGCAACAGCAATTACATTATTTTTAGTTCCTGTCGGTTACTTAGTTTTAGAAAAATATATTCTAAAAACTGAAAAGGTTAAAATATGAAAATTCTGCTAATTAGGACACTAGGCTTTGTGTACTCTCCGAGAGTGGATGAGTTAATAACAAATCAATATATTTCTCGTAAACCGGTTTGAAAAGAAAGACATTCAAAAAATTATAAAATTCTTTACATCTATGATGAAATTTTTGGAAAATATTAAATGAAACGAAATCTCATATTCTCTTTTATAATTATTTCAATTATAAAAGCACAAACATCAATTATCTCAGGCTTTGTTTCTGATTCTTCTTCTGGAGAAGCGCTAATCGGGGCGAATGTATTTTTACAAGAGACAGGACAAGGTATGGCAACCGATATAAATGGATATTATATTATTCAGGATATAGCCCCGGGTAATTATACTATAATGGTGTCCTATATTGGTTTTGACATGTATAAACAGAATACGAGATTAAACGATGATGAATCAAAGAAAGTAAACATCAATTTAGTTGAGCAAGTTGTAGAACTAACAGAGATTGAAGTTACAGCCGAAAAGTTGCAACGTAAAAATAACATCCAGCCCAGTAAGATAAACCTGAGTCCCAGAATGATGAAAGCAGCACCAGCTTTGGCTGAGCCAGATCTCTTTAGAACAATACAAGCTTTGCCTGGTGTTTTAACAACTTCTGAATTCAGCACAGGCTTAGTAATTCGTGGTGGAAATACAGACCAGAACCTGATAATGCTAG
>CAZYDX010000085.1:0-9225 GCA_964646455.1 uncultured bacterium
TGTTTGCAACTATTATGATTTCAACCTTGCTTAATAGCGTGTGGCAGATATTGGTAGGAAAAACTATGATGGACAGTTAGAATTAATATCTAACGCTTGTAAAAACCCCGCTATATAGCGGGGTTTTTTATTTATAATCGTATCACTATCGATGGCAAATATGTATTATTGATTCCAGTTGATTTTATTTCCGTGGACGTATGTGTCTAATACTCTAATGCTACGTAACTCCTCTTTGTCTGAGTCAAGGGGGTTTCTGTCTAGGATGATCAAATCGGCATATTTACCCTCTTCTATTGAACCTATCTTTTTTTCCATTTTTATCTGCCATGCAGCATGAATCGTTAACGCCTTTAGAGCTTTGTATACATCAATGGTATATTGTTCGCCAAGGGTTTTACCTTCTTTTGTTTTGCGTTTAACTGCTGTCTGAATCAGGCTAAATGGCTCGCTAGGGAACATTGGCTGGTCAGCATGGAGGGTAAACTTAAGAGCATTGTCTACCGCTGCTTTTACAGGTAGCATTCTACTTGCTCTTGGTGAACCTATTAACTGGTTTTTAATGACGTTTCCGTAGTAATACAAGTGATTAATATGAAAGCTAGGGTAGATTTTCATCCTGACCATTCTCTCTATCGATCTATTATCAATTAATAGGCAGTGCTCTAACCTATGCCTATGATCTTTTTTGGATGCAGAAGGTAGACCGTCAAACGTGTCTAGTACTTCTCTGACTGCTATATCTCCCTGCGCGTGTATCGCAATCTGCCAGTCATCTGACTGGTATTTTTTTATGTTTTTGCTGAGCTGGTCTTTTGCTAGGAGTGCTTTTCCGGTGTGTCCTTTAGGAATTCGTAGAACGTTATTGGTAAAATTATTATCTAAGTAAGGCTCTTCAAGGTACATTGACCCAGTATATGGCGATCCATCATACCAAAATTTTATACCTATTATTTTGAAAAAATCATCTCCATTTGAAATAGATTGGGGCAGAAGGTGAGGAGCATCATGTCTGACAAATACAAAGTTTCTGACTGTGTGATCGCGTTTAGGTAATATGCCTATCATTGATAATAAATTATTTATCAGGCTTGAGCTTTTTGATGAAATGTGTTTGTACAACTGAATAACTTTTTTATCTGAGGTGGTGATGCCCATTGAGGTTATACTTGTGTATCCATTTTTTGCATAGTCTTTCATGACCATTAGACTATTTTCTTTGAGTCTACTGATACCTAATGATTTGAGAATGGTTTTTTTAAATGGTTCAAAAGCAGTTTGTTCTGCTATATAGCCAGTAAATTTTCCTAGGCTATCTCTTTCGTAGTAGCTACTATTATCTGGATCGGGTGTGGATAGATCAATCCCAGATTTTTGAAAGGCTATTGAGTTGGCCCAGTACGAGTGCAGACTCTGTGAGCCTATTAGGAGAGGATTATCCGGGGCTATTGAGTCTAGATAACTCATATTTGGTGGAGCAAGGCCAGGAACAAGTACCTGGTCAAAACCTTTACATAGTATCCACTCACCTAGATCATATTCTGAAATTTTATTGACCAAGTGATTCCACACTTGTTCTTTTGAATTATGGGTAAATCCACTTAGGTCAATCATATCATACAGGAAAGAGGATATAACTGGGTGGGTGTGGCTATCAATAAAACCGGGCATCAGGGTTTTACCTTCTAGATCTATTACCTGCGTCGATGAAAGAATTTTCTTTTTTAGTACATCATATTTCCCGATTGATTTAATTACTCCGTTTTCGATATAGACGGCCTCTGGATACTGGTGTTCTTTTTTCATGGTAATAATTTTACCATTGTGGAACAGGAGTGAGCCACCATCAGAAAAATCAATACCGTCATATGATAGGTAAAGCGCCAGGCATACAGTGAATAACACAAGGTATGAAGCTTTTGCTTTTGTGATTCTTAACGATTTCATTACTTATACTGATTGTACATAATATGAAAGTAAATGTCACCTCAAAATATATGATACAACAAATTAATGAAAAGATGTTACTACCACATTCAATAAAATCCCGCTACTTAAAAAGGTATGCCTAGGCTAGCCTTTATTATACTAGTTAGTTTTTCAAGGCCATTTTTATTTCGCTAATATAAAAAAGTCAGAAATAAGAGAATTCAAATAAAAGTAACAGTCCTACTCAAAGGGATGATAGGTAGCTATTACATTTTTATGAGTGGCTATCAATAAAATCTTGAATCAGATTGTTAATATGCTTCTGTTTATTCATAGACATTCTGGTCTCGTAAGAAAAATTGCACCTACAGTTTGAATGAGGCGATTTTTCCCATTGGTCATCTTCTTTTAAGTCTTTTACATTTCTAGCACCATGTTTCATTTGTATTAGGCATTCTATACATGTGTCATCGTCTGTGGGACCATCGAGCACCACCATATCTGAATCAGAAAACATTTCCAGTTCACTGTTCCAGTCAAGAGATTTTTCAATATCGTCAACGATACGTAGTGCTTGATCTTCACCAAGACCAATATTACTTAATAGACCTTGGATTGCATTTTTTGTATCATCACCCCAGTTTATTTTTTCTTGGTTCATGATATACTCCTTTTTTAGGTTGTTACTGATTTGGTACTGGTACAGTTTGGCAGTAATCTAAAAGGAGTATTTATATTCTTCTGCGATTCCTGAATCGTATAATTCGATTTCAGATTCACTTAGAGTGTTTCAGAAAGAATTTTCTATTATAAGTCAAATGTATCAATAATCGTTTACTTAGTGCAAGCGTATTCGGATTATCTGACAATGGTGTATTTTTTGTTTTTGTGGTAATTGGTTAGATTTAAGAATGAGTATACGTATAGGGTTTTTATTTTTATTTGGCAGTCTATTATTTTCGGATAGTCCGCGAAATAATGTGGAGTATGGCAAAATTCAAAACAGACTTCAGCAAGGCTGGAATACTTGGAACACAAGATCTGTAACTCAGTATGTACTGTTGCCACAAGGATTCTCGATTAATATTGCCTTTAAGCAGCACTATTTTTTAGAAGAGAAATACCTGAGAGAGGTTCTCATCGGTCGACGGTCTGATGATGCAGAATACGTACGGCCAGGACCTCACACTCTTGGTGGCAGTTATACCAGTCTAGAACTAAAGTGGGAAGAGGTAGACACTAGAGTAAGTTCTGCTCATATTGAAGATGACTTGGTTGTTCTAATCTCTCCTAACTCGATTCCAAAAAATAAGGTAAAAGTGGTTCTTGAGACAGGGATGCTTTGGAATAGAAAAGGCACACTACACAGAGATAAGAACTCGCTAACAGCGAGAGCTCCTGGTAAATTAATTAAGGTATATACCACAGCTAAGATTGTGGATGATGACCCCTACCTTGATATTAATACACCATATATCAGTGTTTGGCTTGATGGCGAGATCGGAATCTCAACAGGAAGACCACGCTCGCTAGATGAAATAAAGAAGGCTATCCAAAAGCAAAAAAACATTTTAGATAAAGAGGCGGATAAGTACGGTACACTCGCGGATGCTTATATTGCGATTCAGGCAGGCATCGCCTGGAACCTTATATACGAGCCAAAACATAACAGGGTCGTATCTACCGTTGGAAGGCTATGGAACGAAGAGTATGGTGGATACTGCTTGTTTGGCTGGGATAATTTTTTCCTTTCTTACGTTAGTGCGCTTTTTAGCAAGGACCTTGCATATTCCAATGTAATTGATCATCTTGATGGGAAAACAGAGGGCGGATTTATTCCCAATGATAATCGCGGGAACGGGAGCAAATCATTTGACAGGTCTCAGCCTCCAGTGGGGGGGATAATGGTTAAAGAGATTTACAAGATGTACCCAAACGAGTGGTTTCTAGAGGCGGCGTTTGATCATCTGCTAGAATGGAATCGTTGGTGGCCGAGAGACAGACTCAATGAGGGTCTACTGAGCTATGGCTCGACACCTGCTGATAATCCATTTAATGAGCCGGTTTTTGGAACAAGGACTGCGGCCGGTTATGAATCGGGGATGGATGACTCTCCTATGTATGAGGGAGTACCATATAATAAGGAAAAGAAAACATTTGAGCTGCAGGATGTTGGCCTAAACAGCTTGTACATAGCTGATTGTAAGGCACTAGCTGAAATGGCCACAATATTGGGTAGAGCAAATGAACAAAAAGAGCTTATCAAAAGAGCTGACCAGTTCTCCTCAAGTATGAACAGGCTCTGGGATGACGGGTCAGGATTATATTTTAATTATAGAACAGACTTGGATACGCTGTCTGAGAGGATTTCACCAACTATTTTCTATCCTTTGCTAGCAGATATTAGTCCAGAGCATAGAGCGGTTCGTATTTTAGATCATTTTTATAATAGTGATAAGTTCTATGGAAAGTGGATGCTGCCATCTACAGCAAGAGACGACCCATTATTTAAAAGGCAACGATACTGGAAGGGTGCGATCTGGCCACCTTTGAACTTTTTAACCTATATAAGTCTTAGAAAAGCCGGGCACTATGGTGCATCTACCGAGCTTTCGGACAAGTCTCTTAGTTTATTTATAGAGGAGTGGTTTAGGAAAGGTTTCGTCAGTGAAAATTATTCATCTATCACTGGGACTGGCGATGCTTCTAATCTATCATCAGATAGGTTCCACTCTTGGGGTACGCTATTTGGGATTATGAGTTTTATGGAAAGAGGATACTTTCCGCGTCCTGAGACAACGCTGATAGATCTGGATCAATAGCCTAGAATTTTTTGAGGAAGGTAATTGATAGGTTTCTTGTTTATGTTTACATTTATTAGATTTAAACCTAGTCAGGAGATATTATGAAAAAGATTTTTATATTTTTTACTTTATTTATTATTGGCTGTTCCTCAGAAGTGCCTCACAATATGGAAGAGGAACTGGCCTTTCGTTCTGATAGATGGATGAAAGGGTCTGACTGGAGCTGGTTTTGGTATTCTTATCAGTATAAGGTTTATAATGGTCCTGCATACTCTACTCATAAAAATGGAGAAAGAAAAGAGAAGGGCGATATTGCCAATGGTGCCAAGTCCGGGCTATGGTCAGGCTGGGATGATAAAGGAAACCTAATATACAAAGGAAACTATCTAGAAGGTGCAGAGAACGGAAAGTGGAAGGGCTATCACCCTAATGGTAAGACCAAGTATGAGGGATTATATAAAAATGGGAAGCAAATAAATACCTGGAAGTACTACAATAAAAAGGGTAAGGTGACCACCGAAGAAGCCTATTTTGTCTGTGATGAAAAATGTGAAGAGAGTCACTTTCCACGTCCCTGTAAGAGGGAGGGAAAGGTACGAACCTCAAAGAATTTTTAATTAGAGAATTTGGTCTACTCTGAGTTTTGATGGCCCTTGTGGACGCCCGCCAGTTGAACATATTTTCTCGCCCACTTAATATTTTGCTCCATTATCTCTTCCGGTAGAGTTTTTACTACTTTACCAGGTACGCCAACGACCAGCTCATGGGCACCGACCTGCATTTTCTCTTTGACCACAGCCCCTGCACCGATAACTGCTCCTTTCCCTATCGTGGCACCATTCATAACAATTGCACCCATTCCGATCAATGCGCCCTTTTCGATCGTACAGCCGTGGATGATTGCATTGTGTCCAATGGTGACATCATTTCCAATGATCACTCCCTGGTCATTTTCCAGGTGAATCACACTGTTATCTTGAACGTTTGATCTTTCGCCAATTATAATCTGGTTAATATCAGCTCTTGCAACGGTGTTATACCAGACTGAGCTATCTTTTTTGAGTATCACATCACCAACTATGTGTGCCCCAGGCGCGATGAATGCTGTCTCATGTATCTGCGGGTCTTTTATATTGACACTGTCTCGTAATTCTGTCTTATCCATATTTTAATTCTAGGCCTTTTTATAAATATCTCAAAAAGATTAATCCATAATTGAACAAAATACTGATGGTATATTATTTCATCAAAAAAGGAGCATAATCATGAAAAAGGTAATGATTTTTATATGTATCGTTTCTATCACAATTGGTAACGATATGACAGATATTGAAAATCTGATTAATAAGCAGTGGAAAGCAAACAGTACTAAAAATTGGAAAGAGTATGTTTCTACAATGCACTCTGGAGGTACGATGAACGGTGACTCAAATGGATCTTTCTGGTATCGAATGGAAGCATCTGTAAAAGCAGCTACTGCAAACAATGCACCCAGTGACCGTTATAATTTTAAGCCAAGATATCTAGAGATAGATGTACTGGTGCCAGGCAAGGCGGCAGTAGCATACTACTATCTGGTTGGATCCTATACGATTAGAGGTGTAACCAAAAGTGATTACAGAACAAGAGTGAGCCAGGTGTTGGTAACAGAAAAAGGGCAGTGGAAGATTAAAGCGGGCCATTTTACACCACTACACAGTGGCAGCGGAATCCCTGACTAATTTTTTATTTTGATATGGAAAACCCCGCAATTTGCGGGGTTTTTTGTTTAGCTACTATATAGTAGATTCACATCAATATGGCTGATTCCAAACGTAAACTTGCGGCAATTGTTTTTACCGATATTGTTGGTTTTACAAAACTTTCATCAGAGAATGAGCCAGCGGCACTAGCCCTTCTAGAGTCCCAGCGTAAACTCCTAAAGCCGGTCGTTGACGAGTACAATGGCGAGTGGCTTAAAGAGATAGGGGACGGGTTATTATTATCATTCAGCACAAACCGGGATGCGGTGGACTGTGCCATTGCAATTCAGAAAGCATCCGATAAAGAAGAGGGACTCAATCTTCGCATTGGGATTCACCAGGGAGAGGTTGTTTTCCAGGGTAACGATGTGGTCGGAGACGATGTGAATATCGCCTCCAGGATAGAGCCTTTTGCTGCAGAAGGCGGGATTGCCATCAGCGGCAGGGTGAACGCTTCTCTTGAGAGGGACCCTGATTTTGAGACCATGTTCATCGGCACCCCAGAGCTTAAGGGAGTATCACAGAAGACGGAGGTCTTTTGTATTACCTCGCACAATCTACCGAAAACTGACATCAGTAAGGTCTCTGCAAAATTGGAAGCTCCTAAAGGTTTTCAGTGGAATGTGTTCAGCATTACCGGAGCGGCTTTGACCATTATTGGTGCGCTTTTCTGGATCAATGTCTCTTTTGTAGGTATTGGTACTGCCAGTGAGAGCGAGGTCCCATCGATCGCGGTACTGCCTTTTGAGAATAAAGGAGAAAAAGAGGATGACTTTTACGCATATGGTATCAGCTCAGATCTGATCTCTGATGTTACCAGCACAGGTATGATCCGTGTTGCTGGGCTGAATGATATTGAAAAGCTTGACTATGCAAACATGAACTACAATGATCTGGCTGATGAGCTTCTGGTTCGCTATGTTGCAAAGGGTACCTTGTGGAAAATGGACACAATGTTTCAGCTTTCGATGGAGCTGTTTGACACAAAAAATTCTGAGGTAGTCTGGTCAAACAGGTGGCAGACGGCATGGAGAGATTTAGCAACTATCAAAGATGATCTCTCTAACAATATTCTTGAGAATCTCAATATTATTGTTACCAAAAACATTGAGCAGATTAACATGGCCTCAAACCCAGAATCATATGAGTACTATCTAAAGGGTCAGTATAGGTTTGAAAAGAGAGTTACTATGGAAGATTTAGAGATCGCTCGTGGATTTTTCCAAAAAGCTGTCGAACTTGATAGCACTCAGCTTAAGGCACTGAATACTCTAGCAAAAACATATCATTTTACAAATCAATATGATAAAGCAATGGATTTGTATAATAAGGCTCTAAAAAAATCAACTGAACTTAATAACAAGGTTGCCCAGGCTTATGCTTTAAATGGTCTTGGCACTAGCTACTTCTACAGAGATGGAGATATAGAAAAAGCACTAGATTATTATGAGGAAGGGTCTGCGATTGCCAAGGGCACTGGAGATAAAACTCTTGAAACTTATTTTCTAAATAATATCGCAATTATATATAGTAGAAAGGGAGATAATGATAAAGCGCTAGAAATGGCAGAGAGGATGTTAAAGATAACCCAAGACCTTGATGATAAAAAAGGGCAGATCTATGGATTTACCAATCTTGCTTCTATTCATTATCAAAAAGGAGATGATGACAAATATATTGATTTTGTAAAACGTGCTCATTCTATTGCTAAGGAAATTGGTGACAAAGATAAAGAAGCTTTTAATTTGGCAAAAATTGGTTCTTATCATGGACAAAAAAAAGAGTATGATGAATCGCAAAAATGCTATGGAGAAGCATTAGATATATTTAACAAATTAGGCGATAAAACGATGCAGAGTACGATGTTAAGATATATTGGTGATACATATTTAGGCATTGATAATCATCAAGAAGCCCTTGAGCATTATAACCGTGCGCTTGAATTAAGTATCGAGATCGATGATAAGATCAAAACCTATGAAAGCTATACAGCTATCAGTAAATATTATAAGGCAGTAGAAAACTATCCTGAAGCACTGAATAATTTGTTTATAGCAAATAAGATAATAAAAAAGCTTAACGCTCCGGATATGTTAATATTCAATTTATTTTGGATTGGTAATGCTCACTCTGAGAGAGGTGATCTTGATAGTGCGATTGTATATACAAAACGTTCTATAGAAGCAGCTAAAGAATTAGGAAATAAAACTTTTACTGCAAGTCTTTTTATCGATTTAGCACATTATTATCTACAAAAAGGAGACACTGATATTAGTCTAGATCTGATGATGAAATCATCGGCATTAACAAAAGAAGCAAATAACAATGAACGCATTCTAAGGAACCAGTTTATTACCGGTATTATCCATTATATGAAACAGGAATATAAGAAAGCAGTGGATGAGTATATGGATCCCGCTATTGCCGCTCTAAAAGAATTAGATGAGGATCTCGGATTGTTTGACACCAGTATTTATTTTTTATGCCTCAAGGAACTCAAAAGAGAATATGATATAGCTGACCTTAAAAAATTAATTGAAAAAGAAAAGGACGATATAGGATATATTGGTGATTATCACCTGTTTAAACTTCTTGGAGAGCGTTCCTACTTACAAAGTGCCTATGACCAAGTAATGAAAAAGAAATCAAATCTAGAGCCGGAAGTAGCTGAGAAGTACATCAACTATCCGCTTACTAAAGAAATTATCAAAGAATGGGAAATGAATATCTAGCTCAAGATATTTTATGAT
>CAZYDX010000086.1:0-9089 GCA_964646455.1 uncultured bacterium
ACCATCTCATTTAGCGTGCTTGGATTTTTCATAGAACCCTCTAGCCGAACCCTTATATCCATTGTCCCTGTCATCTCCTGGTCTATGAAATCAATACTATCTCTAAATTCGGTACCTTTCCTGAAGAAACTAGCAATGTTGACATCCACTTTTAGATACAGAAGTCCGATGACTCCTACTAGTCCGATTAAAACACCACTTGATAAAATTAACTTTGGATTCGCTGTTACTTTTCTACCAAAGAATGTAGTTATTCTCTCAAAAATACTGGCTTTAGTGACAGCGCTTGAGCCCATGTCCCATTTCTTAATTGATATTGCAGCAGGAAGAAATGTTGTGCTTAAAATAAATGCATGAGCGATGCCTACACTGATACAGATGCCATAGCCCATAAGCTGCTTTATGGGCGCAAACGACAGAGATGAAAAGGCAGCGATTGTGGTTAAACTAGTTAAAAAGATTGGAACCATAAGAGTGTCCATTGTCACTTCTAAGGATTTATTTACATCCTTTTTCTTACGCATTTCTTTGAAAAATTTTGCAACAAAGTGGACCCCATCAGAGTTTGCTATTGTGAGTAAAATTATCGGCATTGATGAGTTGATAATTGTAAAATAAAACCTCTCTGACCCTGTTAGCAATACCATCCACCCCATAAATCCAGCCATAACCACAAGCGACTGTATGATTACTGCAAATACCATCATTACTGCAAATATATTTCGAAGATTTATCATTAGCACAATCGCCATTATAAGTAGTCCAACTCTGAGTAATACTGTAATATCATTTCTAATCATTGTCGGTACAGATCCGGTGATATAGGCAGTTCCTCCATAGTAAATCTCAAAGTCATCAGGTAAAACACTGTCGCCTACAGCGACAACTACATTTCTCATAACATCATGCGGAATATCTTCATATGGCTGTACCATAATATTGAAATATTCATCACTCTGGCTAATTGCTCTTTGCTTTATAGATGGATTTTTTTCCAAATAATATTTGATCTGATCAATCTGAATAGGACTTAACTCTTGATCTGGTTGCAGGTCACTGATTTCCATAAAACCATCCTGGCTATCTATTCTTGAAAGAGTAGTTATACTGGAAACCTTTTCAACCTGTTCTAAAGCCTTTAGAGCATTTGTAAGATTCCAGAGAAGTGAGAATGCTTGTGGATGATAGACCGTTTTATTTTTATTACCAAAAGCGATAAAAATAACCTCGGTACTCCCAAACTCATCCTGGACCGCATCCCAAGATGTTTTTGATTCTAATGTCTCTGGCAGCATCGCCATCATATCATCATCTAGAACAAGGTAATTGATTCCCATACCCATAAATAGAGTAAATAGAAGGGGCATTACGATTGATTTTTTTGGATTAGCTAGAACATGCTTAATAATCCAAGCTTTAATGAAAAGCGCCTTATCTGAATAGGTCAACGATTAAAATTCATTATTTTATAAACAAAAGCCATAATGTCTTGAAAGTTAACCTCTGAATCCTCATTTATATCTGCAGGAGGTGTTTCTGGATAATATCCATAGTGCATATCAATTGTATAGAACAAATCATAGACATCAATATTCTCATCGAAGTTAACATCTCCTACTCTATAATCTGGGAAACCTGTTGAGTCACCTACTCCTAGAAAATCAGTAGAATATTTTTGAGCTCTAGCAACCATTATATTCGTACCAGGATGTGTATAATCCCAAACGGTAGTGCCTAAAGAATCAACCTCAAAAATTTCTGCGTCGTCGGCGACAGATACCAGAGTGTTACCATTGGGAAGTCTGAAAGCACCGCTCTGAACATTTGAATGAAAACCACCAGTATGTATCCATACAGGAACTGATGGTCCATAAGATTGAGTGCCAGATATTATGTAATTACTACTATCAGCGGTAAGAGGTGGTACAATCTCAAAAACAGCAGAACTATTAGCCGCGTAATTATTATTATAAACAATCAGATTACCTTCACCAGGATATCCTTGTTTGATCCAATTAACACCATGCTGACTATCTAACTGTTGATCGTTGTTTGAGCCTCTATCATAGTTAGAAGGATTACCCCAGCGATATATGAAGTCTCCTCCTTTGCCCGAATTACCACCAATATGCCCTGCAGCCTCTTCTGTTGTCGTACTGTGATCAATGACCAATATCTCATTTTGATGTCTAGAACTAATCACAATATGATCTAAATGAGGATTATAATCAATCGCATTAATATGCATCCAGTCAGCGTTACTACCACCAGGTCCGCCACCACCACCAACTTCACCATTGTTAATATTAAAAAGTTCTGGATGCTCCGATATTACTCCATAACCAGGCAAACTAGCGTCATGGTCTTGAACCAAATGATCCCATAGATGCCACTCCCAAATTATATTTGCTTGATTAGGAGGAACCATCTCTAACTCAAAAATAGCTGTAGACCACATTTCTCCTAGTGGATTATCTATTGTCTGCCTCCCCATTGCATATGCCTCAATCGCTGTCTTTCTCTCCCAAGTAATTACCAATATGTTTCCATTTGGAAGGGGCTGAACATCATGATGATGCTGATAGTTATCATCAGAGACAGTAAACTGCCATAAAATCGAACTATCCCATGCGATATGCGCTATACCACCACCGACGCCACCAGAAGACATTGTCGGACTCTGAACTCTATATGGATAAATTATTGAACTATCAGCTCTTAGGTACGGCATACTAGCAGCTCCTCTTGGATGAGTCCAAGAATGTACCATATTCATATCGTTGTTCATTAGATAACTGGTTCCACCTGTTCCTCCGGCTGGTCCTCCGCCAGTAGGTGAAAATAATGTATACCCCTCAAATACTTGACCGCTAAGTATTTCAAGACCTAAAAGAAGAAAAGTTAATATTAGTTTAATGGTATAATTCATGAAGTACTTTCTAGCATAATATTGCGAAATTCACAGATACTGATTATTAATTAGCTTATATTTTAACATTTAGACTCTAACGGCGTCAAATAGTTAAATACCTTAATAGTATTTAATACTCTTATTATAATATTCTAATTTTACCAATAAACGTTCAACGTCATAGCAAACTTTACATTGAAAATAAACAGAAGATTAATAGCCTATAAAACAATAGGAAATACATTCGGGGCATGGGTCAGTCCTATTATAACAAGTGTATTTCTAATTGTTATGAGAACCTTTGTTAGTATTGGACTATTCATAGATAAACTTTTTTATAAAATTGCTAGGAAACCTGAGTTAATTAAACCAATTATAATCGTTGGAAACCCTAGATCTGGAACGACATTCTTACAGCGGTATCTGATAGACTCTGGCCTTGGAGTCGGGGCAGAACTCTGGCAACTGATTTATCCATCCATTATTTTGCAAAAAATTATAAGGCCCTTGCTCCCGGCTTTAGAAAAAATCAGCCCTGCTAGACACCACTCCACCGTAGCCCATAAAACTAGTCTAACATCTGTAGAGACAGATGACGTTGGACTATTTTTTCGGTATTTTGATGGATTTTTCCTCTATGGATTTTTACTCTCCTTTGCAGATGATGATCTGTTTGAATACTTTGATCCTAAAGTACGAGATACGAGCGAACGTGATTTTGATTGGTTTGAGAGTGTTTGGTCCCGGACAATTGTGAATCAAAATATACCATATATAGGGAAACTCTTTTCACTAAGCACAAACCTCCCTTCATTCCAAACCAGATTTCCAGATGCAAAAATACTATATATGGTGCGAGACCCATTAAATGTAATCCCATCTGGCTTGAGTTTAGTAACAGGAGTGCTTGATAAAAGATTTGGATTCTGGAACCTCAATAAAGAAAAACGTGACCAATATATTGAGCGTCTCTATAAAGCACTTGTTACTCTATTGCAAAGGTTCCATGAGGATTGGTCAAATAATAATATAAACAGATCAAATGTTTTCATTGTTAGATATGATTATATGATGAACGACTTTGACCAACTAATGAATGGGATTTTTAAATTCATTGATCAAAAGCCATCTGAAGAATTAACCAACAAAATAAAAAAGACCGCTGAAGATCAGAGAAATTATAAAAGTAAACACGGGTACGATCTTAATAGATTTGGTCTAACTGAAAAACAAATAAGAAAAGACTGCCACTTTATATATGAGACCTTTCTAACAGAATAATGCTCATAAATAAAAATATATTTATACTGATAGTTCTAAGTAGCATGCTTTCAACTATTTATGCAGAAATTAAATTAGATAGTATTCAATATGTAACAGACTGGAATATAATCCAGAAAGGAAAAACTGAAATTAGGTGGACGACATATGATAGCTATCCAATCTGCCAGGCCACTAGTGTTTTGCCATTCTCTATTAAATCAATCTCATCAATCATTGAGGATGTTGAAAACTACCCAAAAGTATTCAAAAGAATTCACAAAACAAATATACTTGAAAAAGATATAATCCATGTTACGCTTGATATGCCTTTTCTACTTTCAGATAGAGACTATGTTATCAAATACAAAAAAAATAAAACACAAGATAACTGGGAGTTTACTTTTAGGGCTGTTAAACATTTAAGCGCTCCAATAGAGAAAGACTATGTCCGACTTGTAAATGCAGCGGGGAAATGGAAACTTATATCAAAAGATGATAATCGGACCTTAGTAAGTTATACTTGGAATGGAGAACTTTTAGGAGACTTTCCTAACTTTGCACTTGAGAGAGCATGGAAAACTCAAGGGAATGAAATAATACACTGGATTAATGATGCGCTGGAATAAGCTTATATTACTTTTCATATTTTTTGTAAATAACACAGCAAATAGTGAAACAATAAACACCTATAATGGATATCTAGATTTCTATTATATATCAAAACTTTCAGACCAGTCTATCATTAATCTCCCCTATAGAATTTTTAATCTAAATATCGATCATCAAAATGGAGATCTGATGCTCCGATCTACAATAGCCTTAGAACATAAACTAAGAGATGATACTTATTTTCTATCAAACGACTCACCAACAGATTTTGAATTAGATATGAGAGAATTATACTTGCAAATATTTACATCTTGGGGTGAATTCAGAATTGGAAAAATTATTCATACGTTAGGAAATGCTGATGAAAATAGCCCGGTTGATATTGCAAGCCCATTTGATTACTACTATACATTTGACTCAGGCATTAATAAAAAACTTGGCATTTTTTCCTCAGCCTTGGATATATACACTGACAATATGAAACTTGGTCTTATTTTTTCACCTTTGCATAATACCCATCGCACTCCTCAGAATGATGATGACTTCCCAATCAAGCTTCCGGTTAGTCCATCTGAAGACCAGATAATGAAAATTGAAGGACTACCATATGAGCTAGGTGTTTACCTTAACAGATCCTTTAGCTTTGGAGACATATCATTGAATTATTTTACCGGCTATGATAGGTTATTTAACCTATCAGGAGTAAATGTATTCAAAAATCAATTCGAGACTCAAATAGAAATTGATATTTTATATGGATACAGAAAAACAAATATATTCGGGTTAGGAAGCACAATATTTTTTGGTGATTTAGAGTTTAGAGCAGACGTGGCAGTATTTGATACAAAAGATCAAAACAATAATATATCTAGAGAGCATCCAAAATTTCCAGAGGTATTTGACTCTTTACATTTTTCATATCCTCTTAATGAAAAAGCACAATATTTTCAGTCAACATTGCAACTAGAAGTAGAACTTCCTTTTGACATAAAATTTGTTGGACAGTACTTTAGCTATGACACTCTTGACTATTCCTCTGATAGTGATAGCTTACCTCTCCCAGAGGATGTTTCTATACCTAACCTAGAGATTAGTGTAGATGAGCTAGATCCAAAAAGTATTTTTACTCCTGGATATGGTTCTTCCCTCGCTGTTTTAACAAAAAAAGCAATTATTTTATCTCTAGAAAAAAAGTTTCTTAATGACCAAATGACACTTTCAATATCTTCTGTTCTGGATATGAATAATACAGACTACAGCGGAACATCACCTGGCTCTATTTTTTCTTTTGAAGCTGGTTATTCAATCTCGGATGACCTCGAACTAACTATCGGATATACAAAAATCAAAGGTGATAAAAATCATCCTCTTGGAGAAGACTACAGACTTTATCTTATGGAAGATTTCTCTCATATTCGTGCAGACCTGAAATATTCTTTCTAAATATTTTTTCCTATGAGTATAAAAATAACTGGAACCGGTATATACCTCCCTCCTTATATAGAAACCTCAAAGGAGACAGCCAAGCTAATTAATAAAAGTGAAGACTGGATAATCTCAAAGACTGGAGTGACGGAAAGAAGAAAATCAGATATCGATGTAGATAAAATGGGTGCAATTGCTGCCACACAAGCTCTAGAAGGCAATGGCAACCCCGATCTTATTATAAATGCATCTGGCGTCCCAAAGCAGACCATACCTGATACTTCTGTATTCTTTCAAAAAGAATTAGGCCTAAATAATGTTCCATGTTTTAGTATCCATGGGACTTGCCTGTCCTTTCTTATCGCATTGAATAATGCCACTGCCTTAATCAAATCTAAAACTTATAATAAAATTCTAATCATATCTGCTGACAGAGGAACAATCGGCAGAAATCCAAAAGAGCCTGAGAGCGCTGCTCTGCTCGGAGATGGAGCGGCAGCTATTTTGGTAGAAAATGGGAAAAACGATTATAATAATTTTCACTATTGGAAAATGAGCACATGGTCAGAAGGAGCTAAACTTACTGAGGTTAGAGGAGGCGGAACGTCCAAACACCCTCAAGATCCAAATACAAATCCTGAAGATAATTTATTTTCAATGGATGGCCCCTCGATATATAAAACAGCTAGAAAAAAAGCATACAAAATGGTTCTAGACACTTTTAAAAATGTAGACTTTGAAAAAGCAAATGTCTCCTGGGTAATTCCGCATCAGGCTTCAGAAAAAGCAGTTACAGCATATCATGAATATGGTGGTTTCGAACCTGATAAAATTGTAAATATTGTAAATAAAACAGGTAACTGCGTAGCAGCGTCCATGCCGATGGCTTTTGTTACTGCCGTCCATGATGGGAGAATCAAACAGGGCGACCTACTCTATTTTATTGGCACCGGTGCAGGCCTCTCAATGGCATGCGCACTAGTAAATTATTAGATTTATTTTGCGAGAATTGCTTTTTTGTATATAGTCTCGTTCGAAGTATTTATCTCAATAAAATATAACCCGGAACTGAATTTAGAAGCATTCCACTTAAAATTATAATGGCCAGCAGGCACTTTTTTATTGATCAACATATCAACCAAGTTTCCTTTCATATCATATATTGAAATTTTTATCTTTTCATTTTTTGATAATCTAACCATTATACTAGTCTCAGGATTAAAAGGATTAGGGTAGGGATTATTTATACTTAGACTATTTGGCACTATGTCAAGCGGGTCTATGATAACACTGCCACATTCCTGAAGGGCCTCTACTTGGAATGAATAATAAAACTGATCAAGGCTGACATTAAAGTTTTCACTGTTAGCAATACAGTCCGGAATATTTTCACAAAGATTGTTTCCTCCAATTGCGAAATAAGGAAACCATGCACTATCATCGCTGCTCCAATCAATGCTCATAGAACATATACAATCCGGGACACTAGTTAGATTATTATTAAATAGCCAAAGATATTGTAATTCACCCAGATTGCATAATGATGTAGGGATAGAGTCAATCTCATTATACCCAAGATCTAAATAAATAAGGTTCGACAAGCTATCTATATCTTCTATAACGCTGCCTAATATATTATTTGATATATAAAGAGACCTCAGCTCTTTCAGCATATTAAAACTCTCGGGCAATGAGGATATCCTATTCCATTCTAGATACAGTCCACTTAAGCTAGTCCAGTTTCCAATAGTTTCAGGGAGAGTATAAATAGTATCGTTCACCCCTGAGCTATTCCCGTAGTTACCTGCTACAAGTATTTTTAAACGCCCGTTGAACCATGATTGTGTTCCTATCTCAAGAGCAGAGTTATATTGTAGTTGATTTATACTGATTAAATCATCTAATGCTTCTAAATCTTGATCATAAAAACAACTGTCACCAGCCAAAATGTTTACATTCCCAGGAACCGTATTAAAGTATGTAAAAGCACTATCACACTGAGACATTGCAGATTTGATCACAAAAGAAAATATAATTATAAAATATTTTAAACTTTTCATGATTTACTTTAGATATAAGACCTTCTTAAACTGATTGTCGTAGCCGTTAGTTAGCCGAATAAAATATACTCCAGATGGTAGCCCAGTTGCTTCCCACTTAATTTCTTGATCTTTAACATTCTTATTTAAGGGTATGGTTTCTATCAATCTGCCAACTACACTATGAATCTCAATGGCCGCGTCCATTTCTTTAACATTAGATATTCTAATATTAATTGTAGAATTAAATGGGTTTGGGTAAGGCAAAAGAGAAATTTTTTCAGGTACTAATGATAAACCCGAATCAATATTTAATTGTCCAATAAATAATGGCGAACTAACAGATTTTGAAAATGATGGTTTGTGAAACGGGGTAATTTCTAATTGACAATGATTTTCAGTAATAGAATTACTTGAAACTCCATTAAATGTAAGAATATGCTTTTCACCTGGATTAATATCCACAGAGCCATCGTGGTCACTGAACCAATCTAAATTATCTGAAAAATGATAATTATATGTCTCGGACATTGATCCTTCATTTTTAATTGTAAAGGAAACAGTAGCACTACCCTCTGGTAGGTAAATACCTTTTACCTGTTCAGCATTTATTCTTAAATCATCAATTATAACGCTAAAAGCAATTGGGTAAAGACCGGGGACACGATGCGCACGATAAACAGCACATATTGGTTCACACAAATTATAATTTCCTTCCCATACAATATCACCATTGCTAGAGACCTCTAGAGATGTACCATTCCCTCCTACTGTAGTAATAAGATAGTTTCCATTATCAAGTTTTTGAGTATTCCCAGATGCAAAACCAAATAAATTTTCAG
>CAZYDX010000087.1:0-8989 GCA_964646455.1 uncultured bacterium
CATTCGCTAGCGACTTTGGGCTCGAAATGGGTCGCTATGAAGAGGACTGGTATTTCGCTGGTACGGGAAATCTCGATGAGTGCAATGGGGCCTATGATGTGAATGGTGACTACGGCTACTACATAACCGACAAATATCCATTTACTCCGCCCTGTACCTTTGGTACTCGCGATCCGTCATTTGGCAAAAAATCGCCGACTCTCCCATAAAAATGAAAAAATACACTCCCCCCACATACGTGGAATTTTTGTTTATAGTCCCTCACACATTGTAAAGTAAATATTTGTAGATAGATCGGTCTCATAACCTAATAGCTGCAATCAAGAAAATATCTTTCAAATACTGAGCCTATTAGAATGGTTCTATCATAAACAGCTGCTACTGTTGACCCGGATAGCTCTTCTCCAAGATTTAGATAAACTTCCTCAATCCTATGATTTTTTTCCTTATCAAAGGATAATTTATAAACCTGGGACGGAGATAAAATGGTTGAATCTTTCATGTGTCGGCTAAATGTAATCACCTTAGGATGTGATCCAATCCACAAACTACCATCAGAATCAATCTCTATATTATCAACTCCAGAATTAAAATCGATTGCTTCGATAAAGTCTAGGCTGTTTGTTTTAATATCTCGAGAAAAAATCGATAATCTTTTCCCCAGTGTTTCGGCAATATACAAAATAGAACCGTCATCGTTGATGTTTATACCATTTGCAAAGCTTAATCCTGAGGCAACAACTCTGAAATCATTTCCATCATAGAATAGAGTATTACATCTTCTTAATTGTAGATATTCTTCAAGAGTTTGTTCTCTTTTAGATGAACTCCCATGATCATTAGTAACATAAAACTGATCTTTATTGATTAAAACTATATCGTTTGGGCTAATCATTAGTGGGTCTGATATTGATTTAATATGAGATAAAGAATCTTCATTATATATAAATATTTCAATAGAATGCCCACCAAACAAGCTAAACAAACCGCTTGAATGATGGTTAACCACAGCAAGATATGTTTTCCCATCTGTATGCTCATATGCAGAGATACCATGAGGATGAAAACCAATATCTAGTTTTGGTATTAGGTTAAATAGTTTGTCATTACTTTCATTAGGTCTATACCTATAAATAGTACCCTGAACATCTGAACCACTAATTCTATTTCGCCTATCATCACTAGATATCAGTGCTGTCCCATCCTTTAAAAATGTTATATCCTCCGCACCAACAACGCCATCTACTGAGATGCAGTCTCCTGAAAAGTGCGGTTCTATTGTTTTAAATTCACCAGCATCACTTACTGTTTTTATTATGAAACTAGAAATAATAACAAAAACAGGTATCGCAACCTTTGTTAGATAACTTGCTAACACTTTAATATTTATATCCAGTTTGAACAGTCTAGATAATCGCTGAGAGCCTGATCACTATAATAATCTGGACCGCGTCCAGACTGGATCCACCTAACAGATCCATCTTTATTCAATAGTATAATAGCAGGAACAATCTCAATAGGGGGCATCGCTAAATCAAAATATTCGGCTATCTTAAGATTTTTATCCTGAATAAATGGGAATGGAAATCTTGACCGATTTCTGAGCTCTTTGATTCCATTTTCCCCGCCAGGGGTGAGCACCAAAAATGTTAGATTGCACTTATTAAAATCGACCATTCTATCGCGTATACGTATTAACTGTTCTGTGCATATAGGGCAGGTGACTGATTTGATGGTTATAACACATACCATCTTATTTTTTGAAAGATCTGATATAACTATTTTATTGTTATCAATATCATAAATATTATTGGGGAAGAACTTATTATCTTCTGCATAGTAGAAATCAAAACCAAAAACAATGAAACTAAATAAAAAATAATTGCATCTAACTAGTAAATATCTCATACATTATTAGGAAAGTATGCGATCAAATTCTCCAACTACAAAATTGATATCATCCTTGCTAATACCAGCATGAGTAACAAGCCTGAACCAGCTAGTACCAAGCTCAAAAAAATAAATATTCTTTTTCAGCATCTTATCTAATAATAATTCGCTACTTATTTTTGAATGATCGAGAGAAAAATATATGATATTTGTCTTAATCATTTTTGGATTAATTATGATACCTTCAATACTAGAGATTCCTTCAGCAAGAGCTCTAGCATTATTATGGTCTTCGATAATCCTGTCTGTCATATTTTCCAGCGCTACAATACCCGCGGCAGCAAGTATCCCAGCCTGGCGCATTCCACCACCAAGAGCTTTCCTATTTCTTCGTGCTTTAGAAATAAATTCCTTCGTCCCACAAAGTAAAGATCCTGCCGGTGCTGATAAGCCCTTTGACAAACAGAATGATACCGAATCAACTTTCTCTGTTAACTCTGATACAGAGACACTACTCGCTACGGCTGCATTAAATATTCTTGCACCATCAACATGAATGTACAGTGAATTATTCTTTGCTATTTCAGAAACACTATTTGTATAGTCAACACTTAGCGGCATCCCGAGACATCGATTGTGTGTGTTTTCAAGACAGATCAGTCTTGTAGGTGGAAAATGCACATCGTCTTTCCTTATAGCATTTTTTATATCTTCAATTTCAATTGTTCCATCTTCCTGATTAGATAACTGCCTGGAGTGAATACCACCAAAAGCAGATATTCCTCCTGCTTCATATAGAAATGAATGAGACTGATCACCAAGAATAACCTCGTCCCCGCGTTGGCAATGAGATAGAACAGCAACAAGATTAGCCATCGTCCCACTCGGGACAAAAAGTGCTGCTCCTTTATTGAATGTTTTTGCTGCTAGTGCCTCTAAATAATTTATGGTTGGATCTTCATTAAAAACGTCATCCCCAAGATCTGCATTCGAGATAGCATTAATCATACCTCTCGTAGGAAGAGTTACGGTGTCACTACGTAGATCAATATTTTTCATCTATTAAGGAAAAAACTAAATACTACCTGTCGTTATTATTATCGTCAGTGTCAGTTGTTGATTCTACTGCTTGTTTTACACCCTTCTGTGACCATTGAAGTTTTTGGTTTTTATCATATAATCCCATGATACCATTCCCACTTCTATCAGAAGATATATAAGAAGTACGATCACCAGAATTACTGAATGTTGTGAGATAGCCTGTTCCATCTTTTTTGGAACCTATTAATGTTGCATTTTTTCCATTGGTATTAACCGTCTTCACATAACCATTGTCTTCATCATTTACGCCAGCTATAAAAGCAGGTTTCCCAGTTGTATTATTACTTATAATAACATTATTTCCGTTTTCATCTGCTCCTACAAATATAGCATTTTTTCCTGTGTCTTTTCTAATATTCATATATCCGCCATCTTTATTATTAGAGCCAATTCTAACGGACGGAGAGCCTTCCTTATTGTATGTTATTACACTTCCACTTCCTGAAGGGTGATTGCCAATCATAACCGTGTTTTTACCATCTTTGCTAATCGTTTTAATGTAGCCACCGTCTGCACTGTCAACAACTGTCAGAGAGTTGACAACAAGGTCTGTTGGACCAACATCTTTCTGCATCTCATCCTGGAGTTCTTTTTTCAGAACGATTAGTTTTTCCATCAGCGTATTAAACTCATTCCTTATGTCATTATCTTTTGACTGCATTATCGCTATACTTCTCAGCTCAGGATCAGTAGCCTTTAATCGACCGAGGCCATATATATTCTCTAGGTTAATATCCTCATCTAACTCTCCTAATTTTTCTGCGATTTTTAATATTTCTTCCTGCATTGAGTTCAACTGGTCATAATATTTTTTATCAAACGTATTATACTCCGAGCACTCCTCATCTTTTCTAGTAAAGTAATGATACTCTCGAGTCGTCATGGAATTAATACCTCCAGCCTTAAGATCTAAATAGAGTTCATCATAGCATGGATTATGCTGACCATAAACAGGTAAAAAATAAAATAGTATAAATAATATTATTTTTTTCATAGAGATACCCTTAATAGTATTTCATTATTTCAATCAATCGTATGTGGGAACCCCTAAAATCCGCATGGGGGACGGTTAATCTATTTATAATTATTGGATTTGAACAACTAAATAAGGTCTATTATATTTTTATGTTATTTTTATGTTAATAATGTATTTCTTAATTAATTCAACTGTCAGGAAAAAACCATGAGTGAGAAAAAAGATTTTAATAAAAAATATGATAAACTGATTGACAAACTGCAAGTCAAGCTAGTACACATGCAAGATTGGGTGATCGAAAATAACAAAAAAGTTGTTATTGTTTTTGAAGGCCGAGATGCTGCCGGAAAGGGCGGTACAATAAAGAGAATAACAGAGAATCTAAATCCTCGCAGTTGTAGAGTAGCGGCACTAGCAAAACCATCAGATCGTGAAAAAACTCAGTGGTATTTTCAGAGATATGTCGCGCACTTGCCCTCTGCTGGTGAAATAGTCCTTTTTGACCGTAGCTGGTACAACCGTTCCGGAGTAGAGAAAGTTATGGGCTTCTGTAGCGAAAAGGAATACATTGAATTTTTGCAAACAACGCCTGACTTTGAGAGAATGCTTATCCGCTCAGGTATTATATTAATAAAATACTGGTTTTCTGTAAGCGCGGATGAACAATTAAAGCGCTTTAAAGGTAGAATAAATGATGAAACAAAAGTTTGGAAACTTAGCCCGATGGATGTTGAGTCTATTAATAGGTGGGAAGATTATTCAAAAGCAAAAGACAATATGTTGGAGCACACAGACACAGACTTCTCCCCATGGTATATTGTTGAGTCAGATATAAAAAAGAAAGCCAGGGTGAACTGTATCTCCCATCTTCTCAGCAAAGTACCATACCAAGATATAGAACACGAGCCAGTTAAACTTCCAGAAAGACTGCCAACAGAGTCGTACGAACGTCCAGACCGTTCAAACTTTAACTATGTCCCAGAAATACTTTAAAACTAGATAGCATCTAGAGACTGACCAATCCGTTCTAAGGCTTTTGATAAATAATCATTTGGTGGACCATAGCCGAACCTGAGAAAACCCTCAAGACCAAACCATTTACCTGCGGTTAATAAAACGCTAAAATTATCTCTTATGTGATATGTTAAATCCTGAGATTCTATATCTATGTTAATACGAACAAAAGCAATTGCACCTGCCATAGGTTTAGATAGATTAAGTTTACCATCGCAAGTATCTACCCAGTCCACAAGGGTATTCATATTTTGATTTAGATGTGACTTTGTACCATCTAAAATTTGGTTTCGCCTTTTTGTATCTAAAACTTTAGAGGCAACCCAGTCGCTGTGATAAGCGATACTGATTGAGGTATAATCATGAAATGCCCACGCTTTTTTTATATAATGCTTTGGACCAACCGTCCATCCAATTCTGAGCCCAGGTAAACGATATGCTTTTGAAAGACCTGCATTGACAATTGTTTTATCATATATTCCATAAAAAGAGGGTGACTCTACACCATTCAACTCTGCGCCTCGATAAACTTCATCAGAAAGAATCCAACAATTGTTTTTTGAAGCAATCTCTATAATACTATTCATATTGTCCTTTGAAACGATTGAACCGGTTGGGTTATTCGGATGGCAGACGGCTATCATCTTTGTTTTGCTTGTTATCATGGACTCAAGCTCATTCATATCCCACTGCCAGCCTAATTCCTCATGAATAGGAAGCTCTTTTACTGTTATGCCAAAGCTACGTGCGATACCTCTTATTTGAAGATAATTTGGAACCATATAAATTAGCTCATCTTCTGGCTCGAGCATTGTCATTACAGCTATGAAGTTTGCTTCGGCTGACCCAGAGGTAGCTAAAATGTTGTCTATTGAAGCACCATTATATAGCCCAGCTATTTTATCTCTGAGTTGTGGGCTTCCTGTTGTATAGCCATATATAAGCTCTGTACCAAGAAGCTCTTGCTGCTCATTCTCTGTTAGAATCTTTTTTAATGGAAGCGGGTGTAGTCCACTCTCTGATAAATTATAATCCACCTCATGCTCAAATAGAGATTGATTTCTTTCTAGTTCAAATTTTTCAAATTTCATTTAATCTAACCTTTCACAAGCTTTATATACTGCTTTTGCTATTTGGATATCTTGAACCGCAACACCGGTAAGATCAACGACTATAATTTGGTCATCTCCGCAACTAACATTTTTTTTGTCTATCAAGTTTCCCAATTCAGCTATTTCATCTTGGTTTATAGTTTTATTTTTTATCCCATGAGATATTTCTCCTCTATCAATACACTGTACTATGCTATCAGCAACAATATAATCTGCTATTTGGAAAATTTTTTCATCTAGCTCCTGTTTACCTGGAGAATCTGACCCGACAGCAATTATTAGTGTGCCATTTTTTAACTTATCTTTTTTTAGTAAAGGTATTTTAGAAGGTGTGGTAGTAATGATAAGGTCACATGTCTCAGCAATCTCATCTGTCGTTGCTGCAATATTAACTTCCCAATTTTCGATGGCCATATCTTTTATATATTTTTCAACACTTTTTTCACTCCTGCCCCATACCTTTACTTTTCTACATTCAACAATATTCGAGAGATATTTAACCTGCATCCTTGCCTGAACCCCCGTCCCAATAACACCTATAGAATCTATTTTTTGGGGGGCAAGCAACTCTGCACAGATTCCTCCGGCCACAGCGGTTCTTACATTTGTTAAGTGGCACTCATCCACTAATATTCCAGCCTCTTTACCTGTTTTTTGATCAAATAAAAGCATAACCCCTCCTTGGGTAGCAGGGATATCTAAGCTTACATCTCCATAAAAACCAGAAGCGATCTTGATGACATAATAATCATCACCTTTTATATATCCGTATTTTATGTGTACATCACCTTGAGGATCATCAAAAACTAACTCTCCAACGGGAGGCACAACAGTAAGGCCTAGAGAATAAGCCTTAAAACCTTCTTTAATCAATGGGAACAGATCAAGCTTAGGGAGAACCCTTTTTATCTCCTTCAGCTCAAATACTCTCATAGGATTTTTCTTAATACATCAAGACTGATATTGCGACCACAGACTATTATCCCAACCCGTTTACCTTCTAAATGATCTTTCATTTTTATTAATGCGGCAATGGCAGTACCAGCAGCGCCTTCGACTAAGACCCGTTCTTTTTCAATAAGATGAATAATCCCATTTTCAATTTCTCTCTCAGTTAATAAAACCGTATGATCTACAAACTCTTGGCACATGTCAAACGTGATAGACTGATCCTCAACCCCTCCAGCGGTTCCATCTGAAATAGTTGATACAGGACTTATTTTAATAATTTCTCCTGCTTCTAGTGATTTGATCATCACAGCATGATTCTCTGGAGAGGCTGCTATCACCTCTATATCTGGCCATATTGATTTTAAATAACCGCCAACACCACTTATTAGGCCTCCACCACCTACTGATACAATGACCGCATCTAACCCATCACATTGTGACTCTATCTCTTTCGCAATCGTTCCCTGACCAGCAATTACTTCTGAATCATTATAGGGAGACAGATATATACCACCAGTCTTCTCTGCGACCTCTCTGGCCTTTAGCTCTCCATCCATACAGTCCTTACCATGAACTACAATCTCGGCACCAAAATTTTTCATGTTAGCTAATTTTGTTTCAGAGGAATTCTCCGGTACATATATAATACAAGGAACGCTGAGAATCTGACACGCATATGCCACAGCAGCACCATGATTTCCGGTTGAGGCAGCATAAATTCCAGAATCGCGCTCGCTCTGTGTTAGGGTAAGCATCTTATTAATTGCACCCCTGAATTTGAATGAGCCGGTATGCTGCTGGTTCTCCATTTTCAACCAAACATCCGCACCTGTTAAATCCGAGATCATTGTAGACCTATCAAAAGGAGTTCTGCACACATGATCTCTTACTCTGTCTGCTGCACCAGCAACAGTTTGATTGATCATGCTTTTATAATTTATCATTCTTCATATAGGCTATAAGTACGAACCCTATAATAAGCATTAATAATATCATACTCTGTAACAAAATCCCGACCTCTTACATACATTTTTCCGGTACGTTTATCAAATATTTTCATATCTACGGTAGAACCACTTATATATTCGTACCGATCGCCTCCAGAACCAATTGAAGAAGAACCTAGGAACATCAAACTGCTTACTCCTAGAAGAATTCCAGTAATAATACCTATGCCATATTTTTTCATTGTTATCTCCTTATTTATTTATAATCAAACGCTGATTTTTGCCTTTGAATTTTCTTTGCTAAATAATTACTATGTGGGAGTCTTCTTGTTAATTTTATATCTCCGGTAGTAGTATCAAAGATAGTATATAAAACTTCATAACTTTTATTACCCAGGTAGTCTTCTTGTGTCATTAATACGGTGTCAATTTGATATTTCCCAGTATTTCCAAGATTTTGATTCGGTGTAAAACCCATAAATATTAATGCTATAACCAACAATAGGATTGCAGAGGCAAAACCAAATATATACTGTTTCATAATAGTCTCCTTTTTTTTTTAAATTTTGAATAAACAAAAGCTAACCACCTATTGCAAATGGACTTAGGCTCATAGGATGAGATTCTATTCGCTTTCGATTATGTATTGCCATTAGCGGAACACTAAAAACAAGTGCAATAGTTGCGGCTTTTTGTGAAAGCACACGAATAGTATGTGGCTCGCTAAACAAATCTGCAAGGCCGAAATCTGAAAGTAGTATATGAGAGCTAACTATAAAGCCTATGAAACCAAAAACTAAAGATAGAGCAAAATGTTTCTTTGGCATAATAATAAAAGAAATGGCATAGAAAAATATAGTCAAATTCATCAACCTATATAGCCAATCAGCGAAAAACACATGCGCACTAAAAAAAAGATCAGCAGGTGTATATGCTACCCCTGCAAAACAAAAACTAGCTAATAAACCACATAAGCTTCCTAAACGAGAAATATTTTG
>CAZYDX010000088.1:0-8984 GCA_964646455.1 uncultured bacterium
CCATGGAAGAGAACGTAAGATTTTAGTTTATAAGAAAAAAAGGCGTAAAGGATACCAAAGAAAAAATGGTCACAGACAATGGTATACCAATATTGAAATACAAAATATTCAAATGTCAAAAGTAAAAAGTGCTCCGAAACCTAAATAAGAAGAAATAGAAAGTTAGATCTTATGGCACATAAAAAAGGACAAGGCAGTTCAAGAAACGGTCGAGACTCAAATGCAAAACATTTAGGTTTAAAAGTTGGTAACGGCCAATCTGTACTTGCCGGTACGATCATTCTAAAACAAAGAGGTACTAGAGTGCATCCTGGTAGTAATGTTAAACGAGCAAATGATGATTCATTATTTGCAATAAAAGATGGAATTGTTGAATTTAGGCGTAAAGGAAGAGATCGTAAGGTCGTCAACGTAGTATAAAATACGATTAACCAACTAATTAAATATTTATTAAAACCTCACAACTGTGGGGTTTTTTGTTATATAATAATATTCATAGCTTCTGTCTTTAATACTAAATAATTAATGGAGATAAAAACAATGGGAAGAAAAAAAATAGCACTTATAGGTGGTGGTCAAATTGGGGGGAATCTAGCGCTGATTGCCACTCAAAAAGAATTAGGAGATATTGTGATATTTGATATCCCACAGTCAGAAGGAATGGTCAAAGGAAAAGCATTAGATATTATGCAACTTCGACCGCATGATGGATATGATACAGAAATAACAGGAACCTCGAACTATAATGATATAAAAGGATCTGATGTTATTATTATTACAGCAGGTATACCAAGAAAACCTGGAATGGACCGTGAAGATTTAATGTCTATTAATCTAGGAATTATGAAAGATGTCGCAACAAATGTAAAAAAATATGCTCCTGAAGCATTTGTAATCGTTATCTCCAACCCTCTTGATGCAATGGTCTATGCATTTCATAAAGTATCTGGTTTTAAAAAGAACAAGGTAGTAGGAATGGCAGGCGCCTTAGACTCAGGACGATTTAGAGCATTTATTGCAATGGAAACTGGATATTCTGTGCAAGATGTTAGTTGTATGGTACTAGGTGGACATGGAGATAGTATGGTACCTATTACAAGGTTAGCAACTATAGGTGGAGTCCCTATTACAGATCTAATTCCTGAAAAAAGACTAAAAGAGATAGAAGATCGTACCAGATTCGCAGGTGGAGAGATTGTTAAATTATTTGGGAATGGTTCAGCATTCTATGCTCCTGCTCAATGCGCAATGGAAATGGCAGAAGCTTATCTTAAGGACAAAAAAAGAGTTATCCCATGTGCTGCACTATGTGAAGGAGAATTCGGAGTTAATGGTTTCTTTATTGGAGTACCAACAGTGATCGGCTCTGGAGGAATAGAAAAAATTATTGAGTTTAGTCTTACTAATGAAGAAAGAGAGGCACTCGATAATACTTTGAATGCGGTTAAAAAAACGGTAAGTGAAACACAATTATAGCGATGTTCTTTTGAATATTGAATTTCGATCATTTATTTGGTCAATGAAGCTTATACTAATCTTCTGGTTTTTAATATCATTTTCGTTATCACAGGATATCTTTGTCCAAGAAGAAGAAGAAAATCTATATAGATCTGCAGTTGAGTACAGTTTTGATGAGGTCCTAGATAATGGTGCGTATACCTTTGCACTTGAAAATCTTAGTGGAATCATTAATATAACTGGGCATGCAGGATCTGGCTCACACCTAATTATTGATAATAGAGTACGTGCTTTAAGCAATAAAAATGCAATAGCGATACTCAAAAATAGCCAAATACATGTCTATCATGATAAAAACAAAAAAACTGTGAGCATAAAAAAAATATCTGAGAGATATGATCACAAAACAATAACAAGCATAGATCTTCACATACCAATAAATACTAATATAAAAGGATTTGTTAAAAACAGTGACATCAGAATCAGCAAATTCAGAGGGTCTGTTAATGTAAAAGCAGAGAGCACTGACTCAGAGTTAAATAATTTATCAGGGAATATTGTGTTTAACACAAAAGGAGGAAATACTATTATAAACGAAGCTAGTGGTACTATAAGACTGCACGTAGTCAGCGGGAACATAGATATGATACAGTGTGATGGTAATATATTTACTAGCAGTGAAAATGGTAGTATTAAAATGAACAGAATTGAGGGTGAACTTGAATCAATTACCACTCTAGGAGATATAGCTATCTCTCATTTTGAGGGTAGAAATTGTTCTATTGATATAAATGTGGGAAATTTAATCGCTAAAAACTGTAAGTCAAGTATCAAAGCAAATATTGATATTGGAAACATAGACATAAATGATATAAAAGGTGATCTAAACCTCTTTACTGGTAAAGGGAAGGTCAACATGAATAATATTATAGGCAATACAAGGTGTAACTCCAATTTTGGAGATATAAATGGAATCAATCTATTTGGTAGTGTATTTGCTAATTCTGAGCTAGGAGATATAAATATTAATAAAGGATATAATTCATTTTTAAAAGATCATGAAATTAACCTTAGCACAAAGCGTGGATCTATCTCATTAAGGATACCATCAGATCTTCCATTTATAATTAAAACACATTGTGACAATCTCAATTCAAAAGATGCTATCAGTTCTAACATCCCGATGAAAGAAGAAATATATCCAACAAAAGTCATAGCAGAAGGTAAAATCAAAAAGGGCACTATTAATTGTTTTATATATTCTAATTATGGACCAATATCTATAAACACAAATTGAGAACGATATGTCAGTGAAAAATAAATTAATATATATCATCATTTTTGGAGTTGTATTTCTTATCGCAAAATCTGATAATTACAAAACTCTAGAATATCAATTTAAAGTAAAAAAATATGATGCACTTAGAGTCTATTTTGATTGCAGTATTGGCAATCTAATTATGAAACCCAGTAAGAATAGATATATTATTACTGGGAATATCAATTATAACTCTACTATGGCTAAACCTATCGCAGAGTTAACAAATAAAAATAATATCTCAAGATTAGACCTAAAAGTGAAGCCTGATAAAACGAGTGATAATGATACAAAATCATTTATCAACAGTTTAATCAAAAAAGGAAATGACAATTATAAAATCAATTTTGAAATGCCAACTAAAATGTCAACTGATATGAACCTTAATTTTGGTTTGGGAAAAGTCGACCTGGATTTTTCAGGACTTCGAATAGCTCAACTGGTTATGAACTGCGGACTGAGTGACGTTATCTTAGTCAATACAAAATCAAACATAATAAACTGCGAGAAGATTCATATTTCTACCGGAGTATCTGATTTTAATAGTATTGGACTTGGTAATTTTAATGCATCAAATTATATTTTTGATGTTGGTATGGGCTCAGCAGAAATTGACATGTCAGGATCAGCAAATAAAAACTCAGATTTAAAAATAGATGTAACTGTTGGATCCCTCGAACTCAAGCTACCTAAAAATACAAATATAGAACTTATTATTATTAAGAATATGCTTAGCTCTGTGAATGTCAAAGGCCTTATTTCTTCAGGAGATGGGAAATATTCTAGTAAAAATACTCAGAAAAGGTGGGCAACAATGAAAGCTGAGATTTCAGTAGGACTAGGTTCTGTAGATATATCGGTAAATTAAGTTAAATTAATTCTAATACTTTATTCACTAATTTCTCTATTCCTATAAAAGCTTCACTCATTGACTCTGCCTCAATATAGGCTGGGGTTGTCACAATATTATTTTCCTCATCCACGACTATATCTTCAGCACCTACCACAATAGTATTAACACCCATCGCTTTAATATCATTATTTATATTATCATTAAATCCACCTGTAACAGTTCCAGTTCTTCCTAAATACTCTAGGGTCTTTGCTACCATAACAGGAGCTATGCAAATTGCTCCTAGAGGTTTATTTGCTTCTAATATTTCTACAACTAACCTCTGAACATCAGATATGATAGTGCAATTGATTCCAGCCATACTATAATCAAAGATATTTTTAGCCATGCCCGTACCTCCCGGAAAAATTAATGCATCTAACTGTTGTCCGCTAATGGAAGCAACGTCAACTACCTCACCTCTCGCAATCCTGGCTGATTCAACAAGTATATTTCTAGACTCAGATATTTCTTCTTCACCGTTAAGATGATTGACCACATGAAACTGATCCATATCAGGTGCCATAATTATCACATCTACATCTAACTTGTCCAAGGCAAGGAGTGTAAAAACAGCTTCATGAATCTCTGAACCATCCTGATGCCCACATCCTGATAAAACAACGCCTATTTTTTTCATTTTTTATTCCCTCGAATTTTTTCTCGGTTTTCTATTATCAATATTCCTTTTCAATCCGGAAAACTTAGTGCGCTTAACTGCAGAATTTTTGAATATTGTATTAAAATCTAATTGACTAAGATTGCTCCAATCTTGATCAGTATTATTGACAATTTTTTCTCTAGGTTTAAAATATGATTCCTCTGATATTTTAGAAAATGAAATATTCCAAGGGCAAACTTCCTGGCAAATATCACATCCATAAATCCAACCACTTAAATTGTCCTCTCCCTTAGGAAAATCTCCTCTGTGTTCAATCGTTAGGTAGCTTATACACTTTGAAGAGTCCAATATGTAATCGTCTAGAGCCTGTGTTGGGCAAGCATCAATACACGCTATACAACTACCGCACAAATCTTTAGAAAATGGCTCATCTATTGCCAGATCAACATCGAGTATAATTTCACCGAGAAACAACCAACTACCATAGTCAGTACTAATTAAATTGGTATGTTTTCCCTGCCACCCTATCCCTGCTCTCTGTGCCCAAACCTTTTCCATTATAGGTGCAGTATCAACACAGACTAAACCTTTAACCTCCGGGCTTTCATTGGTTATAATCTCTAGAAGAGAAAATAATTTAGTTTTTATTACAGAATGATAATCTTCTCCCCATGCATAATTACTAAATTTGTAATTGCTTTCTAAATCAGATTGATCTTTCCCCACATAATAATTATAGCCAAGCGATACAACTGTCTTTGCCTCTGGAAAATAGTTGAAAATATCACCTCTCTCAGATTTCCTTTTTTCCATCCACTTCATTTCACCATGTTTTTTTTGTGATAGCCAAGTCTCAAGATTCTTCTGTTCTTTCTTAGTTTGAGTAGCATTGGTTATTCCAACCTTGTGAAAACCAAGGTCATAGGCTTTTTCTTTTATATATTCTGACGAAATTGACATTAGAAGCAGTAACAAATCAATTATTTAGTAAAAACCCAATATATATCATACTAGAAATGCCGCTATAATTATCTGTAACATTAACAGTTTTTGTTTGGTTGTTTTTTTTAAAAGTTATATTGCTAGTTTCACTAAACTGTTCATATCCTAACAGGATTCCAGCAATTAATTTGTTAGATAATTGGTTGCTAATATTAATACTAACATCGTATCCATTTTTTTCTATATGCCCATAAAATAAAAGGTCCAAATTAGACTTATTTAATTCAACAATATTAGGCTTATACCATGACTCAAAGCTGACACCATCATCACCAATATATGTCCAAACAGATATATTTTTTATGTCAGCACCTAAATATATCTCAGGTAATTTTTCAGGATCATCACTAAATGAATAATTATAGGAGTAACCAAAATCTAAAGAAAAAGCTCCTTGAAATTTTTTATTAAATCCTATAGAAGTACTAGACTGTATATTTGTATTACTGTAATAATCTATCTGGTTTAACCAAATACTCCCATATATCCCATATCTACTTTCTAAATTAGCCAGAACTTCAAGGTCTAAGCCCACATCATTTGCATTTATAAATCCACCTAAAACATATTTATCACTTGAAAATAAAGATCTATTATTTGCTGCCTGACCAGACAAAACAGCAAAAAATAAAAATAAAAAATAATTTTTATTTAAATGAAAAAACAAAGTCATTAACTATTACTCTTTATTCTTTTCAGCCAAAGTAGCCCAATAATAGATTTTACATCAGTAATTTTATTTGCCCACACAAGATTTAATGCATCCTCCATATTAGTTGGAATAAGCTCAATAAATTCATCTTTATCTCTATTATAATTTGTTTTTTTTAGGCTCTCTGCAAGATATATGCTCATTATCTCATTAGCGAATCCTATTGCAGGATGAATATTCGCTATGAATTGCATCTTTCCAGCCCTATAACCAATCTCTTCTTCAAGCTCTCGCAGAGCACAAGATTTTGGCTCTTCATCTTCATCAAGTTTACCTGCTGGAAGTTCAATGAACTCAGCCCCGGAAGCATACCTAAACTGTTTTATTAGTGCTATTTTCCCATTTGGAAGAATCGGGATTATAACAACAGCACCCGGATGATTTATCCACTCTCTAATCCCAGTTTCGCCATTCGGTAATAGAACCTCATCCCGCCTAACATCTAAAAAATCTCCTTTGTATACTACTTCAGAAGCAATCATCAACTCTTTAAGATCCGTCATTCCTAATAAAATTTTCGATTAATCATTTATATTCTGAATATAAAACTCTTGCTTTTTTGATCCATTCCCAATCTGAAGCGTAGTCATTTTTTGATGGAGAGGCATTAATAATCTTCTCTAATAAAATAATAGCCCTATCAATCTTATCATCTTTATAAAAAGCCTGGGCAAGGTATACACCTTGCGCTAGCTTAGCATCTCCAGTATTATAAGACATCTCCAACCACTTTATTGCGTCAGTATTATTTGGCCATGATAATATAAAAGGGATATACGGAGACTTATAGTGGACCGCTCCCAACATAAAATAACCGGCGCCATTCTCATATTCTGGATCAATATCTATAATTCTTTTTGAGTGAGACCTCATTTGATCAGCAACACCTTCCCTAGCAGCAGCCAATATTCCATATACCTCTGCCCAACTTCCTAGGTTTACTAAATACCAATAACGATACTCTGCAGATTCAGGGAATCTAGCTACAAGGTCCTGACCTAGTTCTTTCCCTTTTTTTAATAATTCTTTTTTTATTTGTTTATTATCTTCAGCGAATTTTGCCCTAAAATAATAAGATTTTAATAAATATAAAGATGCCCTATTATTTTCAGCATTATTTTTTAATGCCTTTTCAAAATAAAATATAGCTTTCGTAATAGGATTCCGATTTGCTTTGTCTTCTACACAGCCTTCATGCCTCTGATTATAATATAGGATACCATTTTCAAGATCTGTCTGGGCAATTGTAACTGAAAATAAAAAAACAAATGATATTTGTTTTATCATAAGCACTAAAAATATTCAATATAAATTATTTTTATTTCTCTTTTAAAGTAATCTACTTTTTCATCATCAAATAATAAATTATTTAGATTGAGTTCAAGATGTAAATGTTCAACAAAGGTCCATCTTATTGCAGCATTTAAATAGCCCCCCCTACTGATTGCAAGAGTCTCTGTTGTCATATTATTTTCGTTTAATGCAGCATTATATTCCATTAAAATTGAGAACTCTGGATTTAGCTCTATATCCATGCCAAAAAATAAATTTGGATCTTCATCACCATCATCTGTTTCTGTAAAATTATACCCGATTCCACTATGCAGACCAAGATTACCAAAAACCGTTTTCCAATTCTTACTAGCACTCATATAAAACCCATAGGCTTTCATATCATAACGATTAAGTGAATCTCCTTCATGAAAATTCCCAAAACCTTGCGTGTTTAACCCAATCGCAACTCCGGGCATAGTAATAGATTCATCCAAAAGCATATACTTTAGGTTTGCCTCAGGACGAGGATACCAACGCAAGCTATCATCCCCTATAAGATTAGAAGACCCATAAGATAATCCAAACTGAAAACGATCTGTAATTCCGGCTCGAAGCCCAAGAATCATTCCGCCTCCATCTTGGATACGCATTCCAAGTGAAAAACTACCACGCATAAGTGTTGCAGCTGTTGGTATAGTTACTAAATCAGTTGGCGGTGGATAGTTTTGACCAGTGGGATAAGTCTGCCCAGTTAATATGGTCAATAACAAAAGTATTATATATGTTATGTTTTTCACTGGCTTTTTCTATACTCAATTGCCTCTGGATAAATTACATCTCCCATCCGGGAGGTCAAAGAACGGACATTATCAAAAGGTATCGTTAGAAGCCCCTCGCTATCTTTAAGTCTAAACTGTATTCCATTTTGGCTGGTTCCTACATAATCTATTTCTAAGGCCTGTCCGGTTTTTAATACAAGTTGATCATTTTTTGTATATGGAATAATAGGAAATTTTGTGGTTATTATCCTTTTTTCTTTAATCTCTTTTGCAATAATGTCATACTCATCAAGAATATTACCAGTACGAGGTGGGGGAGTCCTATATAACTGATCCGCAGGAACCATATCTAGCGCTACCTCGGAAATTAACTTTCCGTTTTTACCATATTCCCAGATCTGAGTCACATCAGATAATAGATCAAACTTATAGTTGAATCTTCGTATGATATTTCCTGACGGTAACTCACGCCATCTTTCTTCAGATAAAAAGTTTAAATAATCATAGTCTAATTCAATCTTCCCATATTGTAAACCATCTATTGTCTCAAAAATTATTTGAGTCACCTGCTCGCCGCGTGGAATAAAGAATATCGAACGCTGATCCGTAAAATTGATTTTTTCTTTTTCAGAAAAATTTGATTTTTGATATTCCTCACTCCATGGCTCTTTATTGCTATATACAACTAATTTAATATATTTACCTTTACTATTCACCTCACCCTTTCGAATAAGCACCTTTCCACTATCATATTCCATTACCTCTCGTTTTTTAAGACTACCGTTAGACATATAGTACTCTACTTTAACAGGTAGATTTCTATCGTTAAAGTAAGCAGCTAAATGATCATAGCCACGTCTGTTCGATGCTTTCATTGGAACATTCGCTATAAAATCTTTTTCATTAGCATAGTATCGGATATAGGA
>CAZYDX010000089.1:0-8939 GCA_964646455.1 uncultured bacterium
TAACAGTTTGTTGCTATTTTATTATTAAGAACGCAACTAGTTTAGTAAAAATATGCTCATTACAATACTTATAAATACATTCAATTTATATGAATCATTTTAGCCCTGTTGAAAAACACTTTTTCAATCTTCAGGATATAAAAAACCAAAGCACTAACATACCCTACATTGTTCTAGAGAGTTTCCCGCAGTTAGGTTTAATCACCTCATTACGTTTTTTAGAATGGGCATCAGAAAACCCTAAAGGAGTTATCAGCCTTCCAACAGGTAAGACTCCCGAACATTTTATCAAATGGACTCACCATATCCTAAACAATTGGGATAATAAAGAGGTCATCGATATACGAAAGAATAATGGACTTACAATTGATGAAAAACCAGACCTAACGAATCTAAAATTCGTACAGATTGATGAATTTTATCCTCTTAATCCAAACCAGCATAACAGTTTTTACAACTATGTTTGTAAGTACTACATAGAAGGATTTGGAATGAACATGGATAATGCACTTCTAATTAACTCTGATAAAATTCCACTAGCTAATAACAAAGACCGTAGAAAAATTTTCCCAAATAACATAATAGATCTATCGCTGAGATTTAGAGATGCTGAGAATGATGTAGAAAAAGAACAGCAAGAATCTATTTTTCTAATTGATCAGTGGTGCGCAGAATACGAAAATAAAATTCGTTCTCTAGGAGGCATCGGGTTTTTCCTTGGCGGCATAGGGCCCGATGGCCATATTGCATTCAATGTTCGAGGATCTGATCATAATTCTACGACCAGACTTACTGGCACTAACTTTGAAACTCAAGCTGCAGCCGCAACCGACCTTGGCGGTATAGAGATCAGTAGAAATAGACTAGTCATTACTATCGGACTACGAACAATAACATACAACCCCAATGCGAACGGTATTATCATTGCAGCAGGAGAGGCTAAATCAATAATCATTAAAAACTCGCTAGAAAAATCTCCAGATGTCAAATACCCTGCCACTGCTTTAACTAGATTAAAGCATAGTTGCTTTTACATTACAAAAGGTGCGGCAAAATTATTAAGTGATATTGAAAATGAATACTGGAAGAACAAAACCTGGGACAAGCCAAAGAAACAAAAATCTTTATTAGCACTTTCAAAAAAAATAAATGTTTTTGGGAAAAAATTATCATTAGAAAATTTAAAAAATGACCCTCACTGCAAAAATATTCCCGGCCTTAATCAAAACACTGTAAATGAAATAATAAATGACATTGATAAAAAAGTTCAGAAAGGGTCCAGACAGGAAACAGGCCAGATCTTCTACCACACCGGTCCACATCATGATGATATTATGCTTGGGCTAATGCCGTACATCATTCAACTAATAAGAGAACCATCTAACTACCATCATTTTGTGAATATGACCTCTGGGTTTACCTCTGTGACAAACAGTTTTATCATTGATATTTTATCAGATACTCTATCTTTTATTAAGGTTGGAAAAATTCAGATGACAGAATACGGTAACTTTTTTGAAATTGGATATAAAAAGAAATGGGATAAGGACGTGTTCCACTATCTAGATGCTATAGCAGATAATGATGTTATTGAACAAAAAAGAGGAATGTCTCACAGAATTGTTAGGGCACTAACTGAGATCTATGACATTTCAAACAAAAAAGATCTAAAGAAATCTATTGATTCCGTATTGGGCGAGTTGATGACGTACTATGATGGTCAAAAAAATTCTAAAGAGGTCCAAAAACTAAAGGGAATGATCAGAGAATACGAAGAAGAACTAGTATGGGCAAATTATGGTGTTCGCGTGCAAGACGTTCATCATCTAAGACTAGGATTCTATCAGGGTGAGATTTTCACCGAAAACCCTGAAAGGAAAAGAGATGTCCTGCCAATCTTGAACCAATTAAAAAAAATTGAACCTACGGTTATTTCACTAGCTTTTGACCCAGAAGGCAGTGGTCCTGATACACACTATAAAGTATTACAGACGATTGCCGAGGCAGTTCGTATGTGGGAAAAAACAAAGGACCTTTCAAATCTAAGAATCTGGGGCTATAGAAATGTTTGGTATCGTTTTGATATATCCGAAGCAGATATAATTGTACCTGTAACCTTAAACTCAATGGCCATAATGAGATCTACATTTAAGAATTGCTACCTTAGTCAAAAAGAAGCATCATTCCCAAGCTATGAGTTTGATGGACCTTTTTGTGACTTATCACAAAATATTTGGGTGGAACAACATAAAGAATTGCAACTCCTTTTAGGAAGAGACTATTGGTATCAAAATAAGAACCCTCACCTTAGAGCAGTTCACGGAACAGTATATCTAAAAGAAATGAAAGTGAAAGAATTTTTGGAGGTGGCTAGAAAGTTAGAAGACCATATGGAAGACTCTATATTATCATAAATGATTATATAATATTTCCAATTCTCTTAAATTAATTCATCATTATAGAACATAAGAATATTTTATGAACGAAAAAGAAACAAATATAATTATCACCAGAATTGAACAGTGGTTTAACCGTCTTCCTGGAATGTTTGTTGAAGATAGACAACCTTTTAAAGCAGAATATATCTGGTCAAAGGATCCCATCCCCTTTGCAAATAGATTAGAAAAAATATATAAACCGATCACGAAGGATAAATCATGGGGAAAAGAATGGGAAAGTGCATGGTTTCGATTAAGCGGAAAGCGGAAAAAAGAATGGGCAGGAAAAATTATTGTAGCTGATTTGGACTTTTCGGGTGAGGGACTTGTTTACGACCCAAATGGAAATGAAATACAGGGGATTACAAATGCTTCAATATGGGATCAAAATTTTGTTAGAACCCGTGTAATTATTCCAAAGAACTGTTTTAAGAAAGATAATGTAGAGCTCTGGGTTGAGACTGCGGCCAATTCTTTATTCGGTATTTATGTAGATACAGACCCGGAACAAGATAATCCAAAAAGGCATGGAACTTTTGATGCTAAGGTTGTAACAATTGATATTGGTGTATTTAGAAAAGATATCTGGGATCTATACTTGGATGCTAGAATACTGCTTGGGTTTATCAAAAGACTAGACAAAAAATCATTAAGGCGTGCGAGAATCATTGACTCAATGAATAAGGCAGTCATAGCATTTAAAGATGATAAAAAAAATTCTGAACCTTCAAGAAAAATTCTATCTAAAGAGCTAAAAAAGCGTGCGACATCCTCAGGCCTTAAGGCTACAGCGGTCGGTCACGCACATATTGATACCGGATGGTTGTGGCCTGTAAGAGAGACCATAAGAAAATGTGCTAGAACATTTGCTACACAGCTAGACCTGATTGACCGATACCCAGATTATATTTTTGGCGCTTCAATGCCACAACATTACCAGTTCATGAAAGATCACTACCCTAAAATATTCAAGCGCATAAAAGCCGCAGTGAAAAAAGGTCAGTGGGAACTTCAGGGGGGTATGTGGGTTGAGGCTGACTGTAATCTCATAAGTGGAGAGTCTATGGTAAGGCAGTTGCTCCTAGGAAAGAATTTCTTTTTAGAAGAATTTGGAGTAGAAGTGGATAACCTTTGGCTTCCAGATGTTTTTGGATATTCTGCAGCACTCCCACAAATCCTGAAAAAGGCTGGCATAAACTATTTTTTAACTCAGAAAATATCCTGGAACCAGTTTAATGAATTTCCATATCAAACATTTAACTGGAGGGGAATAGATGGGACAGAAATATTGACACACTTCCCTCCAGAAAATACCTACAATAGTGAGCTGGATACTGAGTTTTTACTCCCTGCCCAAGATACATTTAAAGAAAAAGTGGAGATAAATGAGTTTATATCTCTTTTTGGAGTCGGAGATGGAGGTGGTGGACCAAAACCTGAAAATATTGAACTCGGAAGAAGATTAAAAAACCTAGAAAGCGCACCAAGAGTGTCCTTTGACACAGCAAAGAATTTTTTTAGAAGGCTAAACAAGAAAAAAAATAAACTGCAAACTTGGGTAGGCGAATTATATTTAGAACTCCACCGAGGAACATTGACAACTCATGGACTCGTAAAAAAACAAAATAGAAAATTAGAAAACAAATTAAAAGTCGTAGAGTTTTTATGGTCATGTACTGATCTAAAACAATACCCTTCTTCTGAACTAGATGCATCCTGGAAAACATTATTAATCAATCAGTTTCATGACATTATACCAGGGTCAAGCATCAATCTAGTATATCAAACAACCCATAAAGAGTACAATGAGATACATAAAACATGTGACGAATTAATAATGAAAGCTGGTAAAGCCCTTTTTCAAAAAACAAATAATTCATTCGTACTGTCAAATGCTTTATCCTATCATTTTGAAGGACTAATAAAAATTCCAAAATCCTTTAAGGGATATAATCTCATTACAGAAGATAAAACAAAAATTAACACTCAAGAAATTAATAAAGATACATACTGCCATGTCTTTCTCCCTCCATTTTCTCTAACAAACTTTACAAAGGGGGAGAAAAAAAGTCATCAAGCAAAGAATCGAAAAGATTATGTTTTAGAGAATGGATTGGTGAAATATAAATTTTCAAAGGATGGTACTCTAGTATATGGCCTGGATAAAGAAACAAATAAAGATCTATTAAGCGCTCCTGGGAATGTACTATCTCTCTATGAAGACAGGCCTTTAAACTGGGATGCCTGGGATATAGATTTTTATTATAAAGAGTCTTTATTAGAAACTGCTAAAGTAGTGAAAATCCATAAAGTGAAGTCTGGAAGTATAGCTAGCTATTTAAAGATCCAATTCACTATCGGGAATTCATCAATCACGCAAATGATCTCTTTGTCAAACCAATCAAAAAGATTAGACTTTGATACCATGGTAGATTGGTGCGAAAAACATAAAATGCTGAGAGTACATTTTCCTACAAATATAATTTCTGAGCAAGCATCATTTGACATTCAATATGGATACGTAAAAAGAAATACACACAAAAACACAAGCTGGGACAGGGCAAAGTTTGAGGTTGTTGGTCATAAATATGCTGACCTATCGGATAATGACTCTGGAATCGCATTGCTAAATGATTGTAAATATGGTTATTCAATTTTTGACAAGACAATTGACCTTAACCTGCTTAGATCTCCTAATAATCCTGATGCAGATGCAGACCTTGGTGAGCACTCATTTACATTTAGTCTTTACCCGCATGAGCATGATCTAATTCGATCAAATGTAATCGAAGAATCTTCAAAGCTAAACAACCCACCAATATTATTTAATGGCGTTAAAAATATCAAAAGTAAGTCTGCCATAAATTTTGAAGGAAAAGGTATAGAAATTTCTTCAATCAAAAAATCTGAGTATAGTAACGAAATAATAATCAGAGCAGTAGAAACACTAGGTAAAACATCAAAAGGAAAAATTTATTTTAAAGGTAAAATTACAGAAACTAATCTAATGGAACGAAATAGTCTTAAGCCTACAAAAAAAGTAAATGAAAGTTTTGATTTAGTACTTAAACCGTTTGAAATAAGAACATTCAGGTGCACACTTTAAATTTTTGATAGTAGTTTGTCTTTTTTTGCCGCAATAACATTTGAAAGGATCCCAAATGAAAAACATTGCCACATTATTCATATCTTCATTAATACTATTCTGTTCCTGTCCTAAAAATCAAATAAACCAGAAAATCACTATGGAATGGCTGTACTCAGATGAAGGAAAATCTATAGACGCATTATACAGAACAGAATGGATAGACAATAATTTGCTTTATCTAATGGACATGCGAGAACCAAAAGAGAAAAGGACTATACTTACACTTGACCCGGCATATCCGGATAAAATAAAACCGCTTATAAATAAAGATAAAGTTGTGAAAAATCTCATGTCTCTAATAAACAGAAATGATACAATCATGAATCTTGATTGGCCAAGTTCATTTAGCTCAGGAGGAGAATATGGTCTTTACATATATGAAGAAGATATTTTCATTTTAGATATTAAATCCGAGACCTTTCTTAGAATAACAGATACACCTGATAAAGAAAAATCTGCTAGGTTTTCCCCAGATGGAAATCAAATTGCTTTTGTAAGAGATAATGACCTTTTCATATATCATATAAAAAAGAAAAAAGAAAAACGATTGACCTTTGATGGCTCAGAGACAATACTAAATGGCACTGTTTCATGGGTATATTGGGAAGAAATTTTTGGCAGACAGGATATAGGATACTGGTGGTCAAATGATTCAAAATCTTTAGCTTTTTTGCAAACTGATGAATCTCCAGTAACAAAGATGCACTATGTTCATTGGAAGCCTGAAGAACCAAAATTAATCACTCAAAGATACCCCAAAGCAGGCACGAAAAATCCAATTGTAAAACTAGGAATAATTGAGATTAATAATCCTCAAAAAAAATGGATAGATCTAGATCCATTTGAGTATTTATGTAGAGTGAAATGGTTACCTGATAACAAACAAATTAGTGTGCAAACGATGAACCGCGCACAAAATAAGCTTGATCTGTTCTTTGTAGACCGTTTATCAGGAAAAAATATAGATAAAATCATAACAGAGGTAGATAGTGGTTGGGTTAACATTAATGATGATTTGTATTTTTTAAATAATAGTTTTATCTGGCAATCCGAGAGAAATGGCTATGCACATTTATATCAATTTTCTTATAACGGCAAACTTATTAACCAAATAACAAATGGTGATTGGGCACTTCGATCTTCTGGTGGACCATTTTGGCTAAGACAGTCCGTGGTTTACATTGACAGAGAAAATGGTTTCATCTATTTTACATCTTTAAAAGAATCTTCTATCGAAAGGCACCTATATCGTTCCAGTTTTGATGGAAAAACCATAGAAAAGATTTCCAAAGAAGAAGGTGTCCATAAAATTAATTTTAGTGATAATGGAAAATATTATCTTGATATACACTCAGATACAAAATCTCCACAAACCTTAATTTTGTATAATAATAATGGTGAAAAAATTCATACGCTTATAGATCATAGGCCAGAAATCGTTAGAGAATATGATCTGCAAACTCCAGAACTTTTTACAATACCAACAAAAGATGGGTTTTTGATGCCGGCACAAATACTAAAACCAAAAAACTTCATAAAAACAAAAAAATACCCTATTATTTTTCATGTATATGGTGGTCCAGCTGCTCCAACCGTTTTCAATCAGTGGCAGGGGCACTCGTTATTCTATGATAATATTCTTCTAGAAATGGGGTACCTAGTTGTGAAGTTTGATCACCGCGCTAGTACAGCTAAAAGTAAAAAGCTAGAGAACCGTGTTTTAAACATGATGTCCGGACCAGTTGAGAGAGAAGATATTGTTGACGGTATCAATTGGCTCAAGTCACAATCTTATGTCGATCAAAATAGAGTAGGTATCTGGGGCTGGAGTGGTGGCGGTAGTTTTACACTTAACATGATGACAAATACAAAAGAATTTAAAGCAGGTGTTTCTGTAGCACCAGTAACTGACTGGCACTATTATGATACAAAGTGGACTGAGTTTGCAATGAAAAAGCCTATAGATAATCCAAATGGATACGAACAAACGTCATTTATTAAATCAGCGAAAAACCTTCATGGATCTCTTCTTTTAGTCCACGGCACATATGATGATAATGTCCATCCTCAAAACTCATGGCATTTTATTGATGAACTGGTTGAAGCAAATATACAATTTGATATGATGTTCTATCCAATGCGTAAGCATGGGATATCAGATGATCCTGCGAGGATACATCTTTATAATAAAATGTTAAAATTCTGGGGAGAAAACCTATAAAGATACAATGTTATCAAAATTATTTGGATTTATTATTAATAATTAATTCATGCTCGCTAGAAAATGGAGATGCAGGTAATCCTTCTTCATTATATAATGTCGCAGATGCAGTATCAGACCAAGCATACCTTACATATTTAGGATTGGATACTTTTTCAGAAAAAACCTGGAGATAGTTTCTTTTATTTATGACATTGGCATTATAGTATTTCTTATCCTCACCTGCTAATTCAAACCATGTTTTTTTATTTTCCATCATAACTAAACCTAGGCCCGTATGATTAAAATAAACGTTTAAATTCATTTCCTTGGTTATTGCATTTTTAAATAATGGACCAGAATCAACCAACTCTAATCCATATTGTCTGTTTAATGCTAAACGAGAAAATCGATATCCGACATCATGCTTATTTGATGGATGTATATCAAATTTTTCGCCAATATCTAAAGTTATTACCATCCCAGTATTGGAAATTTTTGACAAACTTTTTTGTATTGATTGAAAATAAGGGAGCATTTCATTATAATTAAAGTATGGTGCGATCTGGGCATAATAAAAAGGAACCTCATGCCCTAATTTTTTTCTTAAGTCATCTATCATTAAAGGGAAAAGTGTTCTATAAACATCAAAATCTGGACCGCCCTGCTCGATATTAGTTTCACCTTGGTACCATATAATGCCCTTAATTCCATAAGGTATAATCGGATGGATCATCCCATTATATAGAGTGCCAATAGTTCTATTAGAAATAAATATTTTATCGGGAACTCTGGAATAATCTATTTTATTATCTCCATACATGTACAAAGAGGTATATGGATACTTATAATTATCAAATTGGTAATATTCTTCTGCTAGTATTTTAACCTTCCATCGATTTAAGAATGGAGTCTTGGATCCAGTAGAAGATTTAATAAGAATATCTCCAAGCAATCCATATCCTAGAACTCTGATTGCAACATCGTTATGACCACTTTTAATAAACGATTTGTCAATCTTATATTTTTGTAGTTTTTTATTAAACTTATATTCCCTGCCATTTAGGTCAATCAGCGATGACCCAGCTTTATTCCCATTGACATATATATCATATTCCCAAAGCCCCCAAGGAGAATTTTTCTCAGGCTGGAT
>CAZYDX010000090.1:0-8786 GCA_964646455.1 uncultured bacterium
CCTCTGGCTGATAGCTGCCATTTTTATTTTTGACCAATTGACTAAATGGTGTGTATTTAATTATATGAACCTTTACCAATCTATAGCAATAATTCATGACTTCTTTTATTTAACCTATGTAACCAATGATGGTATGGCATTTGGGTTGAGTCTACCAGGTGGGCAAATTACGTTAACTATTTTATCGATTTTTATGACATTAGTGCTTGGATATTTTTTTTGGTTAGAGAGAAATAGTCATTTAATTATGAAGCTATCTTTATCTCTTATTATAGCTGGAGCTCTTGGTAATTTAGCTGATCGTATTCTGGCGGGTAAGGTAGTAGACTTTCTGCATATAAAAATAGGAACCTACTGGGAGTGGTATATTTTTAATATAGCTGATACTTCAGTTTCTATTGGAATGGTTCTTTTCATTATCCATTCTTTTTATTTTCAAGATAATACTTCAGAAAAAGCTATTGTTTGATAGTAGATACATTTCAAATAAATAACTCAATAGAATCGCGACTAGATATTTATCTTGCAAAGCAGCTCCATCCCATTTCTAGAAACAGGATAAAAACCTATATAGAAAAATCTTTAGTTTTGGTTAATAATAATAAAACTAAACCTGGTTATATGCTCCAGAAGGGTGACATTGTTAAGATAAATATTATAGAAGATTTTCAGACCGATAAAAAATTAATAGCTGAAAAAATAGAAATTCAAATATTATATGAGGATGATAATATTATCGCAGTTAATAAACCAAGTGGTTTAGTAGTACATCCTGGCGTAAATAATAACTCTGGGACATTGGCTAATGGTTTGATAAGTCATTTTGATAAGCTCTCTGATATTAATGGTGAATCAAGGCCTGGTATAGTACATCGCTTAGATGCTGATACATCTGGAGTGATATTGATTGCTAAGACCAATGAAGCTCATTTGTGGCTTAGCAATCAGTTTAAAGATAGAACAATAAAGAAAAAATATATTTCTATTACATGGGGAAAGTGGGCAAGGAAAAATGGAGAAATTGAAGGCTGGGTATCAAGAAAAAAATCTGATGCTACGACCTTTACCTTTAATAAGGATTTTGATAAAGGAAAATACTCAAAGACAAGATATAGTGTTGAGAAACAGTATATAAATTTTGCGAAAGTTTTATTTTATCCTTTGACCGGAAGAACACACCAGATCAGAGTACATTCATCTTTTAACGGAAATCCAATTTTTGGCGATGAAAAGTATGGTGGTGGTATAAAAAAGAGTAAAGAATATAAGCCTGAGCTCCATAAATATTTTTCAGACCAGCTACTTAAATTTAGGCGATATGCGCTCCATGCACTTTCTATCGATTTTGAATTATTTAATACTAAAGGGGAAAGAATAAAAATAGAGGCGCCAATACCGGAGGAGTTTGTAGATTTAGAGAAATCCATTTTGACCTATGAAAGCTGATCTAAAAAATTTAAAAAATGAATTTTTATCTTATATAAAAAGTGAAAGAGGATTTTCTGAACATACTCTCAAATCATATAATAATGATGTCGGATTATTTATCGAATATTGTTCAAAAATATTTTCAGGTTATATCGTTGATTTAGATTGCATTGAACCCAATACTATAAGGGGGTTTATTTCTAGTGAAAAAGAGAAATTCTATAAATCAAAAAAGAAAATTAAAAAATCTTATAGTCCAAAAACTGTAAATAGAAGGCTGGCATCAATAAAATCCTTCTTTAAATATCTATATAACTTCGAAAAAATAAATGATAACCCTGCGATGTATGTCAGGATGCAAAAAGTAGTGAAAACATTACCCAAATTTGTTCCAGAAAGTAAAATTAAGAAATTAATGGAAGAGCCAATGAAAAATCTTATAACAAATGAATTAGATGGTAAAAGAGATGAGGCGATTCTAGAAATGTTATACGCAACTGGCCTTAGGCTGAGCGAAATCTTAAGTATAAATATTAGTGATATAGATATTAATAATCAGATGATAAAGATTATGGGTAAAAGGGGAAAAGAGCGTATTGTCCCAATTGGGAAAGTTGCTATAAATTCAATCGAAGGTTATTTAGAAAAGTTGGGGAAATCATTAAAGAAAAATTTTGGTGACCCTCTTTTTATAAATAAAAATAATAAAAGACTTCCTAAACGTACTTTACAAAGAAGAATAAAAAAATACTTAGAATTAACTGATATCGGCGGATCTGTGCATACACTTAGACATACATTCGCGACACACCTTATCGATCGAGGAGCAGATATTCTAACAATAAAAGAATTACTTGGACATAGTAGTTTATCTACTACCCAGCGTTATACGAAACTTAATCCAGAAACAATAAAAAAAGTTTATCAAGATAGTCATCCCCATGGAGAATAGCGAATATGAGTAGTTATAAAGCGGAAAATTTGGATCTTGGGGAAATTGGTATAGATCATAAAATAGATATTCATAGAAATTTGAATGTCAAGACATTGGTTCACGATATTGTTTCAAATGGAGAAGGTTTGTTAGCATCAAATGGTGCTGCTATGGTTGATACAGGTAAATATACTGGTAGGTCTCCTCAAGATAAATATATAGTTGATGAAGATTCAAGTAGAGAAAATATTTGGTGGGGTAGTGTAAATCAAAAAATATCCGAACTTATTTTTAATGAATTGTATGATCAGGTTATTGACTATTATAATTCTTCAAAATCTAAGACTTATCTTTTTGATGGTTTTGCTGGTGCCGATACCGAAAACTCTATCTGTGTAAGATTTTTAGTAAAAAAAGCATGGCAAGCTCATTTTGTCCATAATATGTTTATTCGCCCAGAGAATGGTCAACTTGATAATTTTTCGCCAGATTTTACAATCATTAACGCTTCTGATATAAAAAACCTTAATTATAAAAAACATGGAATGAACTCTGATACATTTATCATTTTTCATATTGGGAGAAAAATTGCAATTATTGGTGGCACAGAATATGGTGGCGAAATGAAAAAAGGTATTTTCTCAATTATGCATTATCTTCTTCCGCTTCAAGGTGTATTGTCGATGCATTGTTCTGCTAATGTAGATAATAGTGGCAAAAACTCAGCATTATTTTTCGGATTAAGTGGGACTGGAAAGACCACGCTAAGTACGGATTCAAAAAGGCCTCTTATTGGAGATGATGAACACGGTTGGTCAGATAATGGGATTTTTAATTTTGAGGGTGGCTGTTATGCAAAAACAATCAATCTCGATCCAGATGAAGAGCCTGACATATATAATGCAATAAGACCTGGTGCATTGCTTGAGAATGTTGTTTATGATTCTGATACAAAAATTGTTGATTATAGCAATGGCTCGAAAACAGAAAATACAAGAGTATCCTATCCAATTAATTTCATTGAAAATTCGGTTTTTGCACAAGGAAAACCAAGTATTGGTGACCATCCCGAAAAAATAATTTTTCTAACTTGTGATGCTTATGGTATTCTTCCTCCTGTAGCAAAATTAAATTCTAATCAGGCAATGTACCACTTTATTAGCGGATATACTGCGAAAGTAGCGGGTACAGAAAGAGGTATTACAGAGCCTACAGCTACTTTCTCACCTTGTTTCGGGGGTCCATTTTTGACATTACACCCATTTAAATATGCAAAACTTTTAAAGAAAAAAATGAATCAATTTGATGTTCCAGTATATTTGGTTAATACTGGTTGGATAGGTGCAAGTGCTCAATCTGGAGCTAAACGTATTAGTCTGCCTCTAACACGTAAAATAATCCATAAGATCTTAGACGGTTCTATAGAAAATTCACAATTCCTGGAGGATGTATTTTTCGGGTTTAGAATTCCAAAAGAATTAGGTGATATTGATAAAAATATTTTAAATCCATTAGAAGCATGGCCAGATAAAGAAATTTATAATAATTCTGCCAGAGAACTAGTAAACAAGTTTAAAGAAAATTATAAAAAATATGATATTGAGGATATAGGTATATTAAGTGGAGGTCCATTATAAGAATTGTTTGAAGAGTTTTTTAATACTATTTAAATATTTTATATTAATTTATAATAGTGAGATAATAAAATATTCTCACAAGTCGTGATTTGAACCATATTGCAACGACAAAAAATAATAGTGCTAAAAAGGTAGATAAGCCCGATTAGCATCGGGTTTTTTTATGGAAAAAATAAAAAATATATTTAAGAATAGAATTATGGTCATTGATGGTGCTATGGGTACTATGGTACAATCGTATAAACTAGAGGAAAGCGATTTTAGAGGAGAGCGGTTTAAAGATCATAAGAATGATCTTAAAGGCAATAACGAACTCCTTTCTATTACTCGACCAGATATTGTTGCTGAGATTCATAGATCTTATTTAGATGCTGGTTCTGATATTATAGAGACAAATACTTTCAGTGCTAATTCTATATCTCAAAAAGATTATAACGTTGAAGAATTTGCCTATGAATTAAATCGTTCTTCAGCAGAAATTGCCAAGTCTGAAGCAAAATTATATACTGATAAACCTAGGTTTATTGCTGGGGCTATAGGGCCTACTAATCGTACTGCTTCTCTAAGTCCAGATGTTAACAATCCAGGTTACCGAAATATTAGTTTTGACCAATTAAAGGATTCCTATATTGAACAAGCTTCTGGCCTTATGGATGGCGGTGTTGACCTTTTTTTAGTTGAGACCGTATTTGATACGCTTAATTGCAAAGCAGCTCTATTCGCGATAAGAGAGTTATTAGATTCAAAAAAAATTGACATCCCAATATTGATATCTGGCACGATCACTGATGCAAGTGGGAGAACTTTATCCGGTCAAACTGTTGAGGCGTTTCTTTATTCAATATTACATGCTGATCCATTGGCAGTTGGCTTAAATTGTGCACTTGGTGCTAGTGAGATGCGTCCATGGCTGAGTGAGTTATCGAAATCAGCTGGTTTATATGTTTTTGCTTATCCAAATGCTGGACTTCCCAATGAGTTTGGTGAATATGATCAAACTCCAGAACAAATGGCAAATGAATTATCAAGCTTTGCTAAGGAAGGATTGGTAAATCTTGTAGGTGGCTGTTGTGGTACAACACCAGAGCATATTAGGGCAATATCAGAGGTTATCGCTGATATAGAACCTAGAAAAATTCCTAAAGTTAATAGCTATACTAAACTAAGTGGACTTGAGGCATTAACTATTAGGCCAGAGAGTAATTTTATAAATATTGGTGAACGAACAAATGTTACTGGTTCATCAATTTTTAGAAAACTAATAAAAAATGAAGATTATGAAAAAGCATTATCAGTAGCACGAGATCAGGTTGAAAACGGTGCGCAGATAATAGATGTGAATATGGATGAAGGTCTATTGGACTCTGAATATGCTATGGAAACTTTTTTAAGGCTGATTGCATCAGAGCCAGATATATCGAATGTTCCGGTAATGATTGACTCATCCAAATGGAGTGTGTTAGAAACAGGACTAAAAAATATACAGGGAAAAGGTATTGTAAACTCAATTTCTTTAAAAGAAGGTGAAGAAGAATTTGTAAAACAGGCTAAAGAAATAAAAAAATATGGCGCTGCGGTAATTGTAATGGCATTTGATAAGAAAGGTCAGGCAGATACATACGAAAGAAAAGTTGAAATTTGTTTAAGAGCGTATAATATTTTAATAAATATAGTAGGCATGAATGGGGAGGATGTTATTTTTGATCCTAATATTTTTGCTGTTGCAACTGGTATTGAAGAGCATAATGATTATGCGAAATCATTTATAGAGGCTGCAAGAACAATCAAAGATAAAATGCCCAAGGTTCATGTTAGTGGCGGCGTTAGCAATCTTTCATTCTCCTTTAGAGGAAATAATGCATTAAGAGAGTCTATGCATTCAATATTTTTATATCACGCAATAAGAGCAGGCATGGATATGGGTATTGTAAACCCTGGGCAATTAACACTTTATGATGATATAAAACCAGAACTAAAAAAATTAATCGAAGATGTAATTTTTAATAAGACAAAAAATAGCACAGAAAATCTAGTAGAGGTTGCGGGAAATTACATTGGCAAGAAAAGGCAAAAAGAAAAAGATTTGTCTTGGCGGAAAGTAAATGTTAACCAGAGGTTGGTTTATGCACTAGTTGAAGGAATTACAGACTATATTGATGAAGATACAGAAGAGGCGAGAAAAAATTTCAATAGACCAATTGAGGTTATTGAAGGTCCTCTAATGGATGGTATGAATAAAGTTGGAGATTTATTTCAATCAGGAAAAATGTTTCTTCCTCAGGTAGTAAAATCTGCAAGAGTAATGAAGAAATCTGTTGCACGTCTTGTCCCATATATTGAAAAAGAAAAAGAAAAGTTGGGCGTAAAAATCTCAAATGGGAAAATTGTTATGGCAACAGTGAAAGGGGACGTACATGATATTGGGAAAAATATAGTTGGAGTTGTTCTAGGTTGTAATGGTTATGACATAATTGACCTTGGTGTTATGGTACCTGCTGAAAAAATTATTCAAACTGCGATAAATGAAAAAGCCGATATTGTTGGACTCTCTGGTCTAATTACTCCAAGTCTTGATGAAATGGTATTTGTTGCTAAAGAGATGGAAAGAAAAAACCTAAATATACCACTTATGATAGGCGGAGCAACTACTAGTAGACGGCATACTGCTATTAAAATTGAAGAAGAATATACTGGATGCACTGTACATGTTACGGATGCCTCAAGAAGTGTTGGTGTCGTTAGTAATTTAATGAATGAGAATAAGGTTGACAGTTTTATTCGTTCAATAAGAAAAGATTATGACAGTATACGAGAATCATACTCTTCAAATTCAAAAAAACGCTTAATGTTATCTATAGATGTTGCGAGAGAAAGAAAATTTTTTGTTGATTGGGGGAAATACACACCCCCGAAGCCAAAAATTCATGGAGCAGAAACATTAAAAAATTATCCAATCTCAAAACTAGTTGACTATATAGACTGGACTCCATTTTTCCATACCTGGGAATTGAAGGGTAAGTTTCCAAAAATATTTGAAAATAAAAAGTATGGAAATGAGGCAAAAAAGATTTTTGATGATGCAAATAAACTATTAAAAGAAATAATAAAAGATAATTGTCTAACCGCGGATGCTGTTTTTGGAATTTATCCCGCTACTTCTATAAATGAATCAGTATCAGTCGAAAATATTAGCTTCAATTTTCCTAGGCAATTAACGGATAAAGGTGAAAATAAATATAATTATTCTCTGGCTGATTTTATATCGCCTGATGAGGATTGGATTGGATTATTTGCTGTAACTACTGGCAAAGGTATAGAAAATATTATAAAAGAATATGAAGATCAATTAGATGACTATAAAATAATTATGGTGAAAGCGATTGCTGATAGATTGGCAGAAGCTTTTGCTGAAAAATTACACCAGATGGTTAGAACGCATTACTGGGGTTATTCATTTGAAAAAGATTTAAATATTAAAGATCTGATTAAAGAAGATTATGAAGGAATCAGACCTGCTCCAGGATATCCTGCATGTCCTGACCATAAAGAAAAAGATAAAATATGGAAGATTTTGAATGTGGAAGATAGTATTGGTATTACTCTTACCGAGAGTAGAGCAATGTACCCGGCTTCTTCAGTTTGTGGTTGGTATTTTAGCTACCCAGATTCATGTTATTTTAGTGTTTTAAGCAATGAGTAGGTATTAGGATGAGAATTAAAGACAAAATTAAAAGACCAAGAAGGCCTGTTGTGGTTTATGAGATATTGCCTCCAAGAGAAAAGGATGGAACGCTTAACTCTTACGCAGCAAATATAAGCTCACTTTTATCTCAAACACATATTGATGCTATTAATATTCCTGAGGTACGTGATGAAATTGTTCGTGGAGAGAGGCCAATAAAAAACCAGCTAAGGGCTGAGCCAAGAGAATTCGGGAAATTATTGCAAGATATTGTTGGTATTGAGTCTATTGTAAATAGAGTTGTTGTACACCAAAACCTTGCAAAAGAGATGACATGGTTTGAAGAGACTTATAATAAGTATGAAATAGAGAATCTAATTACCGTTGGTGGAGAATCTAGAGAGATTAAATATCCTGGACCTTCAGTTAATCAAGTATTAGATGCTATTAAACAAAATGAAAAATTAGATATTTTATGTGGTGGAATATCCATCCCAAGTAGAAAGACAGAATCCTTAAGATTAATTGAAAAAAGTAATCATGGATCTGAATTTTTTACGACTCAGGTTTTGTATGATAGTTCAAAAATAATTAAAATGATTTCTCACTATCAAAAAAGATGTAATCAGCTGAATACATTCCCTAGAAGACTATTGCTTAGTTTTGCGCCGGTTAGTTCAGAGAAGAACATAGATTTTTTGAAATGGTTAGGAGTGGATATACCTCCTGAGACAGAAAAAAAACTGAGAGGTGATACTCAAAAAATGTCTGATAGATCTATGCAAATAACTGTAGATATATTAAATGATATTTTACAATATTTAAATGATAATAAAATTGTTGTACCAATAGGGCTAAATGTAGAACATATTATGTCATATAATTTTCAAGCATCTATAGAAATGCTTCAAGAATTAGCTCGTATTTATAGGGAATTTTGCATTAAAACAGATATCTATTAACAACTTAGAATTTATAAAATGATTTACTTATATTTCTCGTTGCTAAAACTATAAAATATAATTATTACAAATTAGGAGTCTATATTGTCAAAATATTTATTTACATCAGAGTCTGTAACAGAAGGTCATCCAGATAAAGTATG
>CAZYDX010000091.1:0-8699 GCA_964646455.1 uncultured bacterium
TCCCAATTAATTGAAACTGCATAATAGAGTAGAGTATTTAAATATTTTACAAGTGCCTCTCCGCCAAGCGATGCGTTATCCAAATGTTGGTAACAAGTATTAACGTCTCCTTCTTTTAAACGATCAAATAAGGAAACCTCACTCATTATTAGATATTATGACTTTTTTTATAGCGACCAAGATAGTAGAATATTTGAAAAGAAAACCCGGTAGCTCTAGAATATTCTGATGGTGACCCCGAACCTTTCCCTGGATACATAGGATCATAATCATTATACCTTCCATTATATGAAGTGTCTAAGCGGGTTGATGTTTGCCATTCTTTACCAGTCACATTCCATTTAGAATCAAAAACTTTTGAAAGTGGCATTGAATTAAAGTCATGATAGTAACCAATCTCATATCCAAATTTTTCAGAAATTTTTCCTCCTCTTAAAAAACCAACCCTCATACTAGAGTTATTGTCAGGGGTAATACCCTCAGGTATTAGCATAAACCGAGTACCTTTCCATGATACAGAATTAGACGTTTTCTTTTTCTTGCTTAGCTTACTTAATAGACCACCACTCTTTTCTTTAAAACGAAAATATGTAATATCAATATTGCGATTTGGATTATAGCTCCAGGCAAAATTCATTACGTCCCAGGAGTCTTCTTTTCTCATTACCGTTCTACTTAGATCAATTCCTGTGCCGTATATTGGTAGCCCAATCCTATAACCAAGTTCTGTATCTTGATCGAGTCCTTTTCTAAACCACATTACCGGAAAAACATTTTCTACTGCCACTGAATAACCCCATACTTGCTCATTCTTTTTTAGTGTGCCTGGATGAACAACAGGGTGTGAGGCACAGCCACTAAATAAAATGGCGATTGCCAAAAAAATAATAAAATATATTTTTTGCATTAGGCTATAACCCGAATATGATTAAATCAATAACAAATAGTAGCTATTTAAGGTATATCATTTTCCGACTAAAGACTATAGGTAAAAACCCATCTACCTCAGCATTTATTGTGAAAAAGTATACTCCAGTTGAAAAACTCTCAGCATTCCAATCAAAATTATATTTCCCACTATTATAAAATTCTTTATCTGAGAAAATAGTTTTTATACGACCAGTTGCATCTGTAACATATAGTGATAAAACTGCATCCTGTAATAAATCAAATGATATGCGAGTATTACTATTGAATGGATTAGGATAATTTTGATACAGAACAAAAAACTCAGGAATAAGAGACGCATCCATCGCATTCCTCTGATCAATATTTTCTGACCCAAATGTATTTCGATTAGTACCCTCCCATTTCCCACCATCAGGTAAACGGTGAGAACTAATAACATCTGTAGATATAAGTTTAATTAATTCAATAGAGCGTCTTTGGTTATCCTCTATAACATCATAAGAAAGAGTAATCGGTTCATCTACATCCGCTAAATTTATATTGAAAGTAGAGTCAGAATATTGAATGTCAAAAGTTTGTTCTAAATCAATATCCCATAGGTCAGTATTATTAATACTAATAATGTATTTTTTGGATCCAATAGAAATACCTGCAATCTCTAGAGACAATTTTAATCTATTTGGATCCCAATATATCTCATTGAGCCATATATCTGTTTTTTCTTTTGATAATTTTAAACCTTTGCCTCCATCAACAGATATAATATCCTTATTTAAGGTTTTAATAATTGTTCTGTTTTGAATAAAATCAATCTCGTCTACTAACTGACCTTCAATTAACAACTCTACATAATCCCACGTATTAGGTGTTTCAATTCGAAATTCGGCACCAGGATAAAAAGAAGATAATATCTCAACATCAATAATCTCTTCATTATGTTTAAGGACAACTTTATTCTGGCCCACCCTTTTAGAATCAACTACATAAATATTAATTGTGTTAAAATTATTGAATTCTTTTTTCGCTCCGGTAATTAGTAGCGGAGGCAGAGTTTCTATAAGATCAGAGTATCCTTGAAATGAATCAACTAATAAGAACCATTTTTCTTTTGTTGAAAAATATATATCTTTTATTTTTTGATTCCATTCTTTCGGGGTTAATAAAAACTCATTCCGATATTCATTTTCAAAAAATTGTAATTCATCTATCATATAATTTTGAAAAACTAAATTAGTGGGTTTTTTCATAATAGATCTTATCTCATCTAAATACTTTAATGGAAAATTCTCGATCCAAATGCTCATGCCACTACTTTCTTTAGAAAGTAGATTTACAATGGCAGTTTTCGATTCAATACTAATATTAGAATAATGTTTTGAAAAAGAATCTTTTATCAGATGGCTCAATATATCTGATATAGAATAAAATGACCCTCTTTTTTGTTCAACAACCTGCATACTTGTTCCAAATGAAGGCCTAATATCATCACTTTTATATATACGCCCATTCGCATCTTTGACCTCAATAAAATAAAAATACCTTTCTAGATCTTTACAATTTTTATCAAGATATCGATCTATAAAACCAATAGCATCTGAAAAACTAGCAATTAGAGAAAATTCATCTTCCTCTCCAATACGCTTAAAAATATTTATTTCTTTCACTTTTATGGTATCTGAAAAAGACCAGTTTAAAAGTAACGAACCAATTCCATCATGTATTTTGAGATTGACAGGATGTAGTCCTTGCTTGTCAGAGCTAACCGATTCTGACCAAAGCAGTCCCGAAATAAGAAAATACAAGTATACAATTTTAAGTTTTCTATTCATGAATATTTATACGTATAGACCTACAATTTCGAGCATAATTAATGATATGGCAAGTATTTAATTTTTTGGCAAAATTTATTTTAGAAGGGTGATCTTTTGTATATCGCTACCGTCTGACCAATAAGTATAAATAAAATAGATGCCATTGGGACAATCTGTTGCATCCCAAGAAAGTCGAAGAATATTTTCTGTAAAATCTTTGTTATAAAGTATTTCTACAAGCCTGCCATGTAAATCATATACACTCGCTTTAATTAAAGATTCAGTTTGAGAAGACTCTATTGTCATTGAGATTAAGGGATTAAATGGATTTGGGAACGCTTTATTCACTTTTATATAATTAGGTATTATATCATCACTTTCAACAGAGGAAGTATGTTGATAATTGATAGCATTCCAAGTATTAATTATCCCATAGCCATACGAATTGTCTGGATTGTTTACTTGAGAAGCGGTCATCATCATTGCTTCTCTTACCTGCATATTTGTCCAGTCAGGGTTAGCGCTCATAATTACCGCTGCCGCACCAGCTGCTAATGGAGCTGAAAAAGAAGTCCCTGATGCAGTTCTATAATCATTTTCTGTATTAGATCTTACACAATACGTACTTACACCTCGTGCACAAACCTCAGGCTTGATTCTGCCGTCATAGGTAGGTCCTCGACTGCTAAATCCTGCGATTGTCCCATCTTGCGATACTGCACCAACAGAGATAATAGAATCAGCATCTGCTGGTGTACAGATATAGTACCAAGGGTCATCTCCTTCATTCCCGGCTGAATTCACGCACAAAACTCCCAAACCAGAAGCAATATCTACAGCAATTGTAGTTGCAGCGGTGTTCCCATCTAGATCATTATATGTATACCAATCATAATACCCTAGAGATGCACATGTAATATCTGCACCTAATGCCTCACCCCATTCAATAGCGGCGACATAGTTATCTACCTCTTGATAAATCTCATCTGCCATCACCTCTGTTTTTGCTAATAAATACTCTGATTTAAAAGCCGGACCAATTAGATTCCCCGGTGAATACCCGGCCATAACACTTAAGCATATAGTTCCATGATCATCATGATTATCTGAAACTTCTTGAGGTGTCTCATTGGCAGTATTCTCATCATTATTAATAAAATCATACTCCGCGATTAGATTTAGTGAGTCATATGCTTCATGATTAAGCTCATATCCAGTATCAAGATACAATACTCTCACACCTTGCCCATGGTAACCTGCAATATGAGGCGTGCGGCAATTGATCTGCTCAATCTGATCAAAAGATGAACCATAATCAAGGTCTCTATTTTTGCTATAAGCTTTATTAGACTGTATTCCTTTTATCTTTTTGTGTTGTCGAACTGGTTCAATTTTTAGTACAAAAGGCAAATGTTTTATCAGAAAAATCTGATCTATATCTGCAATAACAGACACAGCATTTAGCCAGCGACTTTTATTTTTTATTTCCACACCAGTTTTCTTCAAAGCATTGAGATAAGATGATTTTATTATATAATCATACTTACTAGGATTATGGATTCCGTGTTTTTCTCTTCTCTTTATTGAATTAGGATCTAGATCAATAGTGTTTTTCTGATCACGCTCATCAAAATATACCCAGACACGATAATCATCACCACGCTTACCAGGTTCCAGACTGGATAAAACAGCACTCTGTGCAAAGAGACTTGATAAAAATAAAATGAGTATTGATAATTTCATTTATGTGCCGACCACTAAATTAACAATAATAAGCAAATCATGGAGGTCAATCTGACCATCGCTATTCATATCACAAAATAATGATACGTAATCATTAGCATCACCTCCAAGTGATATATGATCTGCTAGCCCCAATATATCAATTACATTAACAGAACCATCCGGAAAAAAATCGCCAAACGCGCCTTGTGCATAACCCATTAATTTAAAATTATCAAATGTAAACCCATCCCCTTCATTTAGTTCATCTGAACTCTGAATAAACCTGAAAGATATGGGTACCTGCCCATTTAATTGATCTAAAAATATCTTTTCATTAATCCAATCTAGCTGAAGCCCATCATAGCCATGTTCACCTAATGGCTGTACAGTTGCTCCATTTCCAGGAACAGAATGATTCCCCTCAAGACTTACCCAACCATTTTCTAATGTGAAGGCCTGAAAACTAACAAAATCATACCCCTCTTCGATATCCCATCTTGCGTCAAAAGAAACATATGGATTTACGAAAAAATTATAATCAAACTCTTCATTAAGTATCGCTAAAGTAGTTTGCCCCGCATTGTATTCACCAACAGGACTATCTGTTAATGCAAACAACCCGAATGAAGGATTATCTGTTAACCCCCATTCTCCATCAACATTCCACTGCCCTAGTCCTTGATCAAAATCTTCTAAATAAATTAAACTTGGAGTCCCAATAGAAAACTCTATTGTATCCTGCCGTGCATAACTCACATTATCTTGCACTGTGATTTTTAAAGAAGCATTTGAAAAGTAGGCTATCTGTTCAGAAATATCTAATTCAAAATTAAATGTATGGCTTCCCCAACTGCTTATATAATCTGTCTGCTGAATAGTTTCTTCAATACTTACAAAATTATTTATTGATTCAACCGTAACAATAACAGAACCATTAGATTCTAAAAGACCCCTGTTTTTTATTATTATCTGAAGACCAATAACTGACCCTGGATCAATAATCTCACTAGTGAGATTATAATCATCTATAACAAAGTCACTTTCTCCGGAAAAAGCAAATATCTTGTTTGGTGTAAATTGGTCTTCACATATGGATTCAACCTGGTCACTTGAAGGCCAAAATCCTTGGACACTAGTACCAATCTCAGGAGTATATGCAATAATATTTTTTTCACCATAAGACCAGTCTAAAGCATCACCATTAACCGTATAGCCTACGGTTTCAAAACCAGTCCCAATATTATAATTATTATACACAGACATCTCCTGAGCCAGACCACGATATATCGTTATATCCGGCTCCTCTGGATAAGATCCATCTCCGAAAGGATGGATATACATATTACCATAGCTATGATAGTGCAAAACATTCACAAAATCTCTTTCCTCAATAAAGTTTCTAACGGCCTGGATCTCTGGCTCAGAAAAAGGCCCCTCACCTCTATAGGTAGCATAGCATGGATCTGGAGAAGATCCGGAATCATTTGCGCCCCAACCAAAACCATAATTTCTATTTAGATCTACACCTCTCTGTGTGCCAGAACCACAACCAGTGTCTCTCCTGTTTTTTCTGTGCATCCCACCGCCAGAAGGTTCAATAGATTCGTTATAAATATATCCATCTGGGTTAACAACTGGGATAAACCAAAGCTCACGCTCATTTACCAAATAAGTGGCCTCTTGGTCACTATCAGAAAAATATCCCTCACTTAGTTTTTGAACAAAATAAAATAAATTCATCATACTCAAAGGCTCTCGAGCATGTGTAAGCCCGGTATATAATATCTCTGGCTCATTTTCATCCTGACCAGGATTATCAGACACCTTAAATGCCCATATTTCTATACCCTCTATAGACTCTCCTATAATTAATTTTTCTGAAATAATATCAGGATAAATATTTTTTAGTTCATTATATCTTTGATCAACCTCGCTCCAGGTATAGTTACCCTGCATACTTCCTAGTGGAAAATCTCTTTGTATAGTAGGAACATTGTTAGCTTGATAATGTTTTGTTAAATCTTCAATCACTGTATCATAACTAATCCCATCAAATATTAGAATTTTCTCCTCATCCTCTGATATAATTAAGTCAATATACAACCCTCTTCTAATTACACTATGTTCAAGTGGAATCCCTAACCTCTGTAGCTGCCTAATTTTTGCTATATCAGGGTTCCAAACCCTTATGGATTTATAAGTATCTTGCGATAGAACTGTAGAAGCGCTTATAGCTAAAAGTAAAAATATTACTTTTGTATATAAACGTATTATGAGTTCTTTTTTATCCAATCTGTCGTAACTGATTTTGGACGAGTAATAGGAATGCCAAGCGCACGCTCCCAAACCATCTGAGCAATCATACCCATCGTTCTAGAGATACTAAACAATACCGTATAAAAATTAAATTCTTTAAGTCCATAATAATACAATAGAGATCCAGAAGCAGCATCAACATTAGGCCAGGGGTTTTTAGCTTTGCCCTGCTCTCTTAGAACTTCTGGAGCAACATCAAATAAAGAAGTTACAATACTAAAAACATCATCATTTTCTATATGCTCTTTACCAAAATCAATAAAAGCGGTAAAGCGTGGATCAGGACACCGGAGGACTGCGTGTCCATATCCTGGAATTACCTGCCCTGATTTAAGCCTGTTCCAACAAAAATCTCTCAGCTGGTCCCTTGTCGGAGCGCCTGAGAAATGTTTATAAATGTCTAACACAAATTTTAAACATTCTTGATTTGCAAGGCCATGCAGTGGCCCGGCTAAACCATTTAGGCCAGCAGAAACAGCGTAGAAAGGATCAGAAAGAGCAGAAGCAACTGTGTGAGATGCAAAAGCACTCACATTGCCGCCTTCATGATCACAGTGCAACATAAAATAAAGCTGCATAAGCCTATGGAAATCCTTACCCTTGTCAGACATGCCCATTAGATGAACAAAATTTCCTGACCAGTCTAGGTTAAGATCTGGTTTTAATCGCCCACCCTTATTAAATCTCATTCTATATATTCCCGCGCCAAGCTCAGGAAGCTTTGCAATTAACTGTATGCCATCTTCAAGTATATGCTCCCAGAATTCTGATTTATGCATTCCCTGATCATAATTTTTACGAAAAATACTTTCGTTCTGCATTGCTAAAATACCCATATTAAACATTGTCATTGGGTGACTATCTTTTGGCATTTGTTTTAATGTAGACCACACATAGTTAGGTACACCAGCATGCTCAGCATACTGCTCCTGTAAATCTGAGAGCTCATCGCTACTTGGCAACCTTCCAGTCAGAAGTAGAAAAAATACTTCTTCTGGTAGAATATGAACAATATCAAGAAGTGGATACCCTCTAATAATTAAACCTTTATCAGCAGATACAGATGATGTGTCACAGACAAAAGCCTTTATCCCCCTTAATCCAGAATATGCTTGAGCAACAGATACTGTACTAATCTGAGATTCACCATTTTCTGAGATAAGGTCTTTTATATCTTGCTGTACCTCTGGTATCAGCTTTTCTATTTCTTTTTTTAACAGTCTCATACCTTAGACTCCTACTAATTAAAACACCTGGTAACTAAACCAGAATATACCTTTGGAAAAAAATATGTTGATTTTTGTGGCATAACTTCTCCAGCCTCAGCAATGGAAAAAACATCATCTAATGATGGTGGGTTAACAAAACAGGCTATATCATAGTCTTCTTCTCTATCTAACATATCAATCGCTGACTTGTTCCCACGCAAATATGATAAATGTTTCAGATCTTCTTGCTTATTGGTATCAATGTTAAACACATCTCTAAGCAAAAAACTATGTAAAATATTAGTATCTAACTCTCTAAGTGATTTACTTTTGTCTGGCATTAGCTTATCTAGTATATCCCAAGACTTAAACTCTAGCAAAATTCCCGTATTAGATTTTTTGTGGTAGAGACCTAGTATACAACCTTGATCTTCCAGTGCTTTCATTGCTCTTAAAAGTTCATCAGCGCCAACATACTCTTTATAGGAAAAATGATGCCCAACATCTTTTTTAATATCTTCTATACTTTTATCCATATTTCTTAAAATTCTATGTGTAGGCATTATCTTCATACCTGGATTTTTACTATTAACAAGTGTAACCATAACCTGTTGAGAATCCTGACTCTTATGATTCTTTGCATATTTTAAAGCTGTTTTATAACGGTGGTGCCCGTCTGCGATGACCAATGTCTTTTTATCAAGCATAGACACAAATCTTTGAATAGTGA
>CAZYDX010000092.1:0-1952 GCA_964646455.1 uncultured bacterium
AAAAGAGACTCTTCACGATACAAAAAATTCGGGTCTGGTAAGAATATGGACAAAAGAAATAAGCCACTCTCTGACAAATGACTTCTAACAGAATGGAGGCAGTTTTTAGCATCCTCATCCTTAAGGTTATGCAAAAATGAATTAAAGCCAATGAAAACAAAGTCATAGAATTGTTTAAGGTTGAAATTTCGCATATCGTGTAGTAAGAAATTTTCCTTATTTCCATAGCTATTAATCGCTTTATCTAAAAAAGGCCTACTGTTATCAATTCCGGTGTAGGGTAGACCAAGGTTAATAATATACCTGGCAAGTCGCCCTGTTCCTGATGCCAGCTCTAATACTGGGCCATTACACTGTTGAGCGTAGTGAGAAATAATTTCTTTATCATTACCTATATCTTTATGGAGGGCGTCATATAGCTCTGGATCACTGTAAATGTCTCTCATAAATATTATTTAGGCTAGTTCAGGTATAGAGACAAAGAGGTCAAGAGACTCCGGGTTTGCCAGAGCGTCACGGTTGACAACGTCTTCGCCATCAATGATTTTTTTGACTGCTATTTCAACCTTCTTCCCACTAATGGTGTAGGGAATATCTTTTATTGGAAGGATGATCTCAGGTACATGTCTGGGGGAGCAGCTATTTCGTATAGTTTTTTTTATTTTACTGGTCAGATTTGTATCTAAATCAAAAGACTCTGAGATCATTAGGAATAGTATCATTCTTTGGTCACCTTTCCATTCCTGCCCAATGACCAGGCTGTCGCTGACTTCACTGAAGGACTCCACAACTCTGTAAATCTCTGCCGTACCGATTCTCACGCCTCCCGGGTTTAGGGTCGCATCACTACGGCCAAATATTTTCATACCTCCGCGGTCGTTTATCTCAATAAAATCTCCGTGCGCCCAGACACCTGGATATTTATCAAAATATGCTTTTCTATATTTTTCCTCATCATCATCTTTCCAAAAAAATACAGGCATAGAGGGGAAGGGTGACTTGCACACGAGCTCTCCTTTTTTATTTCTGACTGACTTTCCGTTCTCATCAAAAGCGTCAACGTCCATCCCTAGACCTCTGCACTGAAGCTCACCCTTATACACCGGAAGTGCAGGGCTGGTTAATGCGAAGCATGATATTAGGTCTGTTCCACCAGATATTGATCCAAGCTGCACATTAGGTTTAATACTGTCATAGACATAGTCAAAGCTTTCATCAACCAAGGGTGATCCGGTAGAGAGTATTGTTTGTAGGCTTGGTAGATTTGTGAAATCTTTGGGTACTAGATCAACATTTTTACAGGCGTCAATATACTTAGCGCTTGTTCCGAAGGTTGTTATCCCTAGTTCATCTACCAGGTTCCACATGGAACTCGGATCGGGATAGAATGGTGACCCATCGTACAGCACAATAGTTGCCCCGGTAGATAGAAAACTAACCAGCCAGTTCCACATCATCCAACCGCAGGTTGTGTAGTAAAAAATGTTATCCTCGCGCTTGACATTGCAGTGCAATAGAAACTCTTTCTTATGTTGAATCAGAGTCCCACCGGCTCCGTGAACTATAGACTTAGGCAGGCCGGTTGTTCCAGATGTATAGAGTATATATAGCGGGTGATCGAAGGGTACATTCTCAAAAGTTAGCGGCTGAGGATCATTTAAAAGTATATCTTCATAGGTAACGCTGTTTGGAATTTCTGATATATCTGGCCCTGCACCTAGATAGTCAACAATAATAACATGCTCTAGAGTGGGTAGATCTTTGATGATCTTTTTCAGTTTATCTATAGAGTTAAATGATTTTCCATTGTACATGTATGCACTGGCGGAGAAGATGATCTTTGGCTCAATCTGAGAAAATCTATCTGTCACAGATTTAACACCAAAATCTGGAGAGCTTGAGCTCCAGATAGCGCCGATTGATGCAGTAGCGAGCATTGCAATAACAGCCTC
>CAZYDX010000092.1:2052-8587 GCA_964646455.1 uncultured bacterium
CTCCCAAAATTCAGAAATATTATCTACTGACCACTTATGTAGATCGTTATATGTCTTAAGGTCTGTATTGTGATTTGAATTTATTTTGTCGATAAACCTACTGAAATGAGTTTCCTCAGTGTTTTTTGGTTTCCAAAGAATCTTGCTCATGATATATGCTTCATTTAGAGTTTATGTTGGTTTTTAAATTAAGAATTTTATGCTAGAGTTATATAATGTTCTTAGATTATTGTGTGTTATTTAAATGTAATCATCCCATTTGCAAAATAAGAAAATTATTTCGCGGTCTAGAAAATAAATCAATAAAACTATTTCTACTCATTTTGTTAACCAGCATTGGTTTTTCACAGGAAGACCAATATAGTATAGAATTGAAAAATGGTAACACCATGACAGGAGAGTTAATATCAAAGGATGAGACAAATATAACTCTAAAAACAGAGTTCGGTGAGCTTGTTATTCCTAAAGAAAATATCCAAGACATTATTAAGCTTGATAGTGATAATAAAGAAAATAGTGTAGTAATAACTAAAGAAAAAAAGAAGCTGCCGTCACAAGTCCAAGAATTAAATCAGGAAGCGCGCTGGAGAAGTATCTACGCTGCCATGAGCATTGGAAATACGTTGTATGGAATGGGTATTCCCTATCTATTAGACTGGGATCCTAAAGATGATGATCAGCTAATCGGCTTTCGGTTTGTTGTTTTTGGCGCAACGTATACTATCAGCTCTAGCTATACAAAAAACATGGACCTTCCTCTTGGACGATCCTATTTGCAATTCGCAGGTGCAAACCTCGGGTTTTATTCTATTGTTCCTATTGTTAGCTTGATCGGATTAGATAACTGGAACAATTTTGACCCGAAGGGTAAGGTCGCGCTGACATATTCTATGTTTTCGGTTCCATACGGAGCTATCACAGCTGACAGGTTTTACAACAAGTGGAAATTATCAAACGGACAGTCTTATCTTATATCTCTAGGAATCAACCTCGGTGCGTTGAATACAATAGGTCTTATTCAGCAGACAGACTGGACAGAGTGGGTAGATAGAAACCCAGAGAATTTTGCTAGGTGGGTTACTTCTCTAACCTATGGTGGTGCCTTAGTGGGTGGCTACCTAATGAAGAATATGGCAATGAACAACAGATCCCTAACAGAGGGTGATGTAGGGTTTTTAAATTTATCATTAGGTATCGGCTATATGAATAGCTTACTTCTAGGTTACCTGATCAATATTGATAATTACAAGTCACAAACTCTTTTGACAATGGCCGGAGTAAATGGATTTCTATACTTAGGTAATGAGCTAAATAAAAACTATGGCAGTCTCACGCAGGGACAGGAAAAGATTGTGGCATTAGGCGTCGGAGCTTCGTATTTGACCTGGATCGGATGTGCATTTATTACAGGCGTAGACTATGCCTCTAGATCTTCACGGATATATGACATAGCTAGCATTACAGCGGGCTGGTATTTTTCAAGGAAAGCGATCAGTAATCAAGCGAATGAGGTGGGGCATAACAATACCAGAGACAGATACTCACTTAGCCTGCGACCTACATTGGTTAGTCAAAACAATAGTCTATCTCCAGGTGTAAATATCAATCTAAGATTTTAGCTATTCTACAGTAGTTGTAGATTCTATCATGCCTATGACGCTAACCATTTAGTTTCTATAGGCTTGCAGTCTAATTTGCATTTTAGTCTTTTATGACCTAAATGGTGTAGCATTAATATTTCTATCTCAGATACCTGGATCGTGACCCTGGTAAAGTTTTCAAAACCATAAACTTTGCTGTCAATGTTGGAGTTTTTATCTGGAATTTGATTTATCATGATATCATTTGGTAGAATGTCTGATGGTGCCAACTCTCCTTGGTAGCATTGCCTACTGTCTTTGTTCAACTTACTCCAAAGTGTTTTGAGTAATATTTTATCATCGCTGGGTGATGCTGGTCCTTTTACTCTTAGCTGTATTCTTCGAACAGGATCATAGAATAGAGCTGATATAAGGGGGTTGGTTAAAATTTGTTTGTATTTTGGGCTTCTGATATCTGTGTGAAAGCTAATTCTGTATTTATCATTATCCACTTCTCTTAGTACTACCGTGCGTAATTCTGGCTTATTTCCATCAGTGGTGGAGAGTGCGAATAGGTGATAGTTATGTGCCGCATCTTTTACGGCTTTCAGTAATTCAGTCCACTCGTTTTTCATGATTTCTAGGGTATTATTTGGTAAATTATTCACCTTCTAAAATAAAAATTAAAAGTAACTAGCAGAAGAATTTTAAATATGAAAAAATATCTCTTACCATATTTAGTTATAGGCTCTCTGTTTGCAACAGAGTATTATGTCTCCCATACAGGGAGAGATAGTAATCCAGGAACATTGGATTTACCGTTCAAAACAATTCAAAAAGCAGCTGATACACTAACTGTAGGAGATGTGGTAAATATCATGGGTGGCGCTTACCACGAGAGTGTTGTACTTGATAATGTGGATGGCGCGGATGGAATGCCCATCATCTTTAGGCCATATAATAATGAGAGAGTGGTGATGGATGGCACAAGGTCAATTATCTCAGAATGGACTCTACATGAGAATGCTATCTGGAAGACCCAGATTGATTTTGATATTTGGCAGTTGTTTCTCGATCGAGAAGAGCAGGTGATGGCCAGATGGCCGAATGCGAATTTTGATGATGGGAGCATTTGGGATAAAGAGAGTCACTGGGCCCATGGAACGATGGACCAGTCTGAGGATCCTGCCTATGAAAATGGCACCCTGATTGATGATCCACATGGTGATGTTGATCTCTCTGCTATTGGCTTTAATGTTGAGAATTCGATCGCGATTTTAAACGTTGGCTCCTTTCGAACTTGGACCAGAAAGATTAATTCCCATTCAGGTAGCACAATTACATATGACCCTGTTCCTGATAATGAATGGAAAGTGAAACACCATGATTACTACCTAGAGGGTAAGCTAGAGTTTTTGGATAGTGAAGGAGAGTGGTTCTTTAATGACAGTACTAATACACTTTATTTTTGGCCTCCATTTAGTCAAGATCCAAATCAGTTAGATATAAGAGGAAAAGTACAGAGTTATGCGTTTACGATTGAACGGTCTGACTATATTGAGATTCAGAATATTGAATTTTTTGGAACCACCTTTTACTTTAATAATTGTGATTATTCTGCTGTTGAAAGCTGTAATCTGTGGTATCCGAGCTGTCACAAGAGAATGCTAGGAGTAACAGACACAGAGCCAGAGATGTCTGTCTTTCGTTCCAGTAGCTATTGTAGAGTATCAAACAGCGCATTTCGCTATACAGATGGATCTGCATTAGAAATGTACTCACACAACAATACGATTGAAGACTGTTATTTTTATCACATTGACTATAGTGTGACCGATCTAAATGGGTTGATGACCACAATACAAATGGGAGGAGCGAATAACACCATCCGGAGAAATACAATGCACAAGCTTGGTGCATCGGCCACATTAAACCCAGGTGACGCTGGTTTGATTACTCTCAATGATATTTCAGATACTGGACATATGCAGGGAGATGGAGCAATGGTTCAGGTGATGACAGGCCAGGCACCAGGCACAGAGATCAGCTACAACTGGCTTCATAATTCAATAAAATATGGTGCGCGTTTTGATGGGAATGGCGCAGGAAATAATGGAATGATGCACCACAATGTGATGTGGGGACTTGGAAATAGCGGAATTATGGCCAAGGGATACGAGTTTAAGATTTTTAACAACACGGTTATTGATGGGCCTGATAATAAGAATGATATCCTTGTCATGATCGAACAGGGTGGAAATGAGGGCACTCTCACTCAAAATAATGTATCCGATCGTATTTCAGGACACAGAAGCGGATCCTATGAAGACTACCCTGTTCCTGGTACTTATTCTAATAATATGAATGGGTATGAGATTGGTAGGAGCGTGAGAGGCATGTTAATAGATCCTGATAATTTAAACTTTAGGCCACACCCTGATTCTACATTGGTAGATGCCGGACTGGCTATTGATGGAATTACAGATGGATACATTGGCAGCGCACCTGATATAGGAGCCTATGAATATGGAGGAGAATACTGGATTCCTGGTATAACCTGGAATATTGCAGATACATTTGGAGATGATTTTATTGAGCCGCAAGTAATAGAGTTTAAGCCAACGACAAAGGAAGAACTGCAGACAGCGGTAGACTTATGGGTATCGGACAATGCATCCGCTTTAGATACCTATGGTGAGATTAATACCTGGGACGTATCACTGATAACAGTCATGACTGATTTATTTCACGATAAAACAACTTTCAATGATGATATCGGTAACTGGGATGTTTCTAATGTAACTGATATGAATAGAATGTTTAGAACGTGTCGAAATTTTAATCAGGACATATCAGGCTGGGATGTTTCTAGCGTAACGACTATGCATGATATGTTTCGCGACTGCTGGAATTTTAATGCAGATATATCAGGCTGGGATGTGTCCAATGTAACAAATTTAGGGAGGACCTTTGAAGACGCTAGAAAATTCAATCAAGATATATCAGGCTGGGATGTGTCCAGTGTAACAGATATGGAATTGACGTTTACAAGAGCTCAAGAGTTTAATCAAGATATATCCAGCTGGGATGTGTCTAATGTTACAACTATGGATTATCTGTTTTATGCTGCATATGATTTTAATCAGGATATATCAGGCTGGGATGTGTCTAATGTCGCGACTATGTTAGAAATGTTTTATCTTGCTAGTGGACTTTCTGATGCAAATAAATGTGCGATTCATTGGTCATTTCAGAGTAACGATGCTTGGCAGCATATTGAATTTTCTTATACTTGTTACCAGTTTGAGACCAAAGATGAATTAGTTACAGCGATAGACTTATGGATATCGAATAATGCATCCGCTGTAGTTTCCTATGGCGATATCAATTCCTGGGGCGTGTCACTGATAACAGACATGAGTGAATTATTTAAAGATAAGCAAGCATTTAATGATGATATATCTAATTGGGATGTGTCTAATGTAACAGTTATGAATGCTATGTTTTATAACGCACACAGTCTTAATCAAGACCTATCAAACTGGGATGTGTCCAATGTGACAGATATGTACGAAATGTTTTATAATGCTAGTGGATTATCTGATGAAAACAAATGTGCTATTCATAAATCTTGGTTGGCTAATGAAAACTGGCCATACGAATGGTGGGAATATTGCCAAAATAAATTTTCTTTGAGTTTTGGCGGTGACGGAGACTACACACATCTAGACTGGAGTGATAATTTAAGCGTGTATACTGTTTCTATATGGGTTAAGCCTAATGCACTAAATCAGAATCGCTGGAGATCTTACTTTAATACTTCCAGTGTTTCATCAAATGGGTTTCAATTAGATGCGAGTGGTAACGATCAATTCAGGTTTGCAAGTCTTAACAATACCACAATAATTGCTACTATGACTTTGGAATGGTCACACATAGCTGTCAGATCTGATGGCCAGCGTACGACTCTCTATTTTAATGGTGATTCTGTTGCATCGGGTGACTTTGTTGAAAGTAGCTGGAACCAGATTGAGCTTGGAAGAAATAGGAATAGAGACAATCCAGGAAATTATAAAGTAGACAATGTTACGATATGGAACAGGGCACTCACGTCTTATGAAATAAACACTGTAAAAAATAATATAATAAATGGTGACGACGATGATTTATTGGTCTGGTGGAATATGGAGATGGGTTCTGGAGTAATACTTCATGATAGTAGTGGAAATAATCACCATGCAACTATTTACGGTGCCACCTGGGATGAGGATGTTCCCATATCTACAAACAGCGTTCCCATTGCAAACGATCAGTCGGTAACAGTTTCAGAGGACGGCATGTTAGATATATTATTTAGCGCTACAGACGCTGATGGTGACATGCTAGTGCATGAGATCACCCAGGATCCACTATACGGAAGCGTTGAGATGATTGTTGATATAGGATTTATCTACCACCCTCATAACAATTTTCATGGTGCGGACTTTTTTTCTTATAGGGCTTTTGATGGATTTGAGTACAGCGATGATGCGACTGTTACGATCGTGGTCACGGAGGTTAATGATATCCCTCAGGCTTTTGGAGAACATTATGTCATTGTTGAAGATGATACATTGTACGCTGAGCTTCATGCTGAAGATGGTGACTATTATACTATAAATGAGCAGATACAGAATATTACCTATAGTATTACTTTAGATGTTTTACATGGTGATCTAATGGTCAATGATACCTCTGGGGTTTTTACCTATACACCTTATCCTAACTTCTTTGGGGCAGACAGTTTCCATTTTGTAGCTACCGATAATGGCACCACAGCAGGGGTAGATGATTTCCTATCTGACACTGCGATGGTTCAACTGTTTGTAGAGCCGGTCAATGATGCTCCGGTTTTATCTAACCTTGTCGACACTTCTATATATGAGGATTCATATTTAGCGGTTTCTGTACTTGCC
>CAZYDX010000093.1:0-8584 GCA_964646455.1 uncultured bacterium
TAGCAACGATGGGCAATTATTCTGAGGATATGGAATCGTAGACGATTTTATTATTTTTTGGACTAAGTATTAGTATTAAGTAGAAGAAAATTGAGATTAACATCCCTGGATAGAAAGGTTCAATATCTGGCAATAGCCCAACAGTAAATTTTTCTATACAAAACCAAAAGAAGGATGCTAATACTGGAACGCATAGCCAAAGCGTTGAAAAATAATTATTTATAACATTATTATTTTTTGTTAGTGCGTTAATAAATGGTAGGATAAGCCCTGGAATTATTATTGACCCTAATATATAAAATAGCTTTACAACAGAAGGAACCAGTATAGATAGTGTAATCGATAGAATTGCAACTGCAATTAGACCTCTTTTAATTAGATAGACTGGATTCTTTTTAGCATCTTTTTTTCTGAATCTCCAGACTATATCTCTTCCAAATGTAATTGCATTTACAAAACTCATAGAGTCTATTGTTGACATTATAATCGCAAAAAGTGATATAAAAAAAATACCCAATATCCCTGGTGGGAGTACCTTCAATGCTAGCAAAGGATATGTCATAAGTGGGTTTTCTGGTACAATGAATATATATGCGTATAATCCAGCAGTTATTGTAAGTATATCAAAGACAAACCAAAAGATAATTGATAAAAGTAATCCTTTTTTTGCATTTTTTGGGCTATTAACAGCTGAACACCTTTGAAAAAAACTTGGGTCAATTACTGTCCAAATAGCTATAAAAAACCATACCGAAATATATTGGATTGATTTTCCTCCCAGTGGATCAGTGTGACTATTGGGTACGGCCATATAGAGTTCAATTGGTGATACTGACTCAACCCATGAATAAGAAACTAATATTATAAAACCAATAAACATCAGTATTAACTGAAAATAATCTGTTTTTACTATGGAAGATAGTCCACCATTCCAAACGTAGACTGTGCTAAAAACTGATGCGACTACTAGGCAGATTATTAAATCTATATCAAAAATAAACTTTAATAAAATGCCAAGGCTAAGTATATATGGAGCAGGACTAGAAAGAACAAATATCAGACAGGCACTGATAATACCTACTTGTTGACCATAATTTTTTCTAAAAATGTCTGGTATCGATAATAGATTTGTTTTCCAAATTTTTTCTGATAGCCAAATCGCATAAGCTCCAGCAAAAACATAATAAGGAAAAGCAAAAATGAACCAGGTTTGAATTCCGTACATATATGTATTCTCTCCTATTCCTAGGATCGCACCGTACCATGTACTTACCAATGTGGCGATGAATCCAGGTAGGCTTAGTTTCCGCCCATAAAGTATATAATCATTTTGACTAGATTTGTCTTTTTTAATACGAAAAAAACCAATGGCCATAAGTATAATAAAATATCCAGTTATAATTAATAGGTCGTAAAAGTCTAAGTTCATTTATTTCCCGTGGTTTAAAAAGACTAACACCTTACCTGTTGATTCTAGATAAAATTGATCGGTTATTGCTTTATTAGATATCGCCCGCGCTGAAGGCAATATCTTTTCATTTTTCATATCATATTGTAATCCTTCCAGAGTAATACTTTCAATTGGTTCTGTAGCAATAATTGACACATCTTGATTGATACGTGTTGCTATATGATTTTTTCCTGATGCACAAATAATTTTAGAATGATTTGTGATAATCTCACAATTCAGTTTCCCATGATATTTTACTAGCGTAAATAAATTACCTAACGTGTGATCTTCGCGTTTTCCGCCAGCACCTAATAACACTATTTTTATAATATTATTGTTAACACACCATTCAAATGTTTTTTCTAAATCGGTGTTATTCTGATTAGGTGCCTCTATCCATTTTTTTATTCTAGTACTATTTTTTATTTCTGTAGAGTCAAAATCACCAATCACAACATCAGGTTGTTTCCCATAATTGATCAATTTATCTGCAGCGCCATCAGTACAAATTATTGTTCCATGGCCATCCAAATAGCCTCTTGGGACTGGGTGTGATGGAAAACTCCCATTAGCAATCACTATTACTGGATTATTAAATAAATTTCTTTTTTGTTCCATCTATGATATTACAAACAAAAAAAATAGGTATTGTAGTTCTTAACATCTAAAAATTTTACAATGTAAATTCAACATCTTTAAATAATCATGAATCTAAGAACATTAACAAAACGTATATTTTTATTGGATGCTCACTATCCTAGGTCTATCATAGCGTCTATTATTTTATTTACTGTATTTTTTTTATGGAAAATTCCTGATTTAAACATTGATCCTGGAATGCGCTCACTTGTTCCCGCTAATCATAAAATTGTAAAAAATATGGAATTAGCTGAAGATTTATTCAGCAGCAATGAGATAGTAATTATTGCTGTTGAGTCTGAAAATTTATTATCTGAGAGAAGTCTGACAAAATTCTCTTTATTACATGATTCTCTAGAAAATATGCATTCAGTTAGTCGTGTAGCTTCAATTTATAATCAAAGATATATAGTTCCTGATGCTGGTGGCTTTGAGATCCAAAAATTAATAGATAAAATACCTTCAGATTCGATAGCGAAAATCAATTTTATTGAGACAATACACGCTAGTGATATTATAGGAAACTTAATTTCTACTGATTTGGATATAATGTGTTTTATTGCACAGATTACTGCTTCGACTGATTTCGATGAGATAGCATTCAGAGATAATATATACAATATAATATCGCATTTTGAAAAACCAGAAAAGATTTATCTGGCTAGTTCTATTATTTCTTCAGCTGAATCTATTGATAGTGTAAAACGTGATATGCGAACATTCACTCCGATAGCTTTAGGTCTAATGATTTTACTATTGATATTAAGTTTTAGGAGTTGGACAGGGACTTTTCTTCCACTTTTTGTTGTGGGATTTTCAATTTTATGGACTTTTGGACTTATGGCTTGGTTAGATATTTCTGTTCCTATTATTGGCGGTTTGATTCCGATAATGTTAATCGCAATTGCGAATAACTATGGTATACATATTATATCTCACTATTATGAATTTACCAAAATTGATCAAAATTTAAGTAGAACAGAAATCCTCAAAAGGACTATGAAAAGACTGGGGATGCCGATCTTTCTGGCAGGTATTACAACAGTAATTAGCTTTATGAGTTTAATGACTCATGAATTGTCAAAAGTTAGAGAGATTGGTTTACTTGTATCATTCGGGATAGCAGTCTCTTTCTTTTTAAGTCTTTTTCTTATACCTGCAATATTAATTCTTGTTCCTAGACCCACATATTTAGGAAATGATAATAGTCTGGAGTTTGTAAATAACTTTCTAGTGAAATGGGGGAAATTTTTTGTAAGAAATAGAGGGCCTTTTTTATCAATATTATTTGTTGGAATGTTTTTATTCTCTTTTGGAATAAGAGATATTACTATTGATACTGTCCCAGATCATTTTTTTCCAGAAGATTCTAAAATAAGAAAAGCTAGTGCGGTTATTAATAAAACATTTGGTGGGTCAACTCAATTAAATATTCTTATTGAAGGGGATATTTATGATCCCTCATCTTTAGAACATATTGATAGATTAATGAGCCACATAAAAGATAAAAATAAAGCAGTCAGCTCAACATATTCTATCGCAGATGTAATTAAAAAAATGCATTATTCTTTTAATAATGGGAATATTGATTCATTAAAAATTCCATCAAGCAGAGAGCTCATTGAGCAGTATATGTTTTTATATTCTATTGCTGGTGAGGACAATGATTTTGATTTAATATTAAATGATACTGATAGTCCAAGTTTTTCTCAATGTTTTGTCAGAATAAAAAAGGTTAGCACTGTTGATCTAATGGCCTTGGTTGATGATACTGAGGATTACATCCACTCAAACTATTATGATGGACGTCCCATAAAGCCTATGCTATCAGGTCCTGCAGCTTTACTAGGTGCTGTAAGTCACCTTGTCATTAGAGGGCAGATAATCAGTCTTGCAATCGCATCATTAGTAATTTTAGTTATAATGTCTATTGTATTTAGATCTTTTATTGGTGGGCTTTTGGCAAGTTTACCAATGGCGCTCGCAGTTTTACTAATTTTTGGGCTTTTAGGAAACTTTGGTATTCCTTTAAATATGACAACATCATTACTTACATGTATATTAGTTGGGGTAGGTATTGATTATTCAGTTCACTTTCTATGGCATCTGCGTGAGCATATTAGAGATGGTGATGAGCTAGAGCAGGCCATTACAAACACTATGAAAGTATCTGGGAAAGGGATTTTGTTTAATGGAATATCTGTTATTGTAGGGTTTTCTGTTTTAATGTACTCTGTTTTTATGCCATTAAAAGCGTTCAGTGTTTTGATTATGGCATCGATTGGTTTTTGTTTAATAGGTGGTATGGCAATTTTACCAGCAATGGTAAGTCTTATTGACCCTGATTTTATTCGAAAATAATGAAAATAAACCGAGATAAACCAATTAGTATAGTAATACTATCATTTACGGTCTTTATGATAATATTGTGGATATATGGCCAATATGGTCCAACAGATAGTGCAATGAATCTGTCTAGCTTTTCGCTAAAAAATTTGTTAGTCTGGGCTAACCATAATACTGATTTGATTATTATTATTTATTTATTTATATGTTTACAACTGGCTGGACTAGCAGAGTTCAAACAGGGGCAAGATTATTTAATTGTAGCGTTTATTAGTTTAATTTTTACACCTATTGGTCTTTTATTTATTAAAAATGAAAAAAATGATAAGAATAAATAAATTTTTTATTTTTATTTTTTATCTCTCTCTTATCTATTCTGCTAATAATAATGATACTGCAATTGATATTATGGAAAAAGTGATTAATGCTCCCAAGCCAATATCTTCCATATCTGAGATAGAGCTAGAAATTGTTAGAAAAAGATCAGGTAAAACTAAACGAAAAACGAGAGTTTTTTTAAAGTATGATAAACAGTATAGTAGTGGCGACCATAAAAAAAAATCTTTAGTTAAATTTCTAAAACCAAAATCAATTAATGGTTCAGGTTTACTAAGCTGGACAAAAACTGATGGTTCTTCAGACCAATGGTTTTTTCTCCCAAAGTTGAAGCTGGCTAAGCGTGTTAAATCGAAAGAAAAGGGCAAGTCTTTTATGGCAACAGATTTTATATATGAGGACCTAGAAAGTAGAAGTATTTATGATGATACTTTTGTGATGGCTGGGATGGGAAAAGTTGATAACCATAGCTGTATAATCATTTTTTCAACGCCCATTAAAAAAAGTTCTTATTGGGGAAAAAAAATCTTTGTTGACGAACACCTATTGCAAATTAGGAAAATTGAATTTTTCTCGGAAGAATCAGTTTTAGATAAAACATTATTTATAAAAGAAATAGTCAACAAGGGAAACTACTGGTTACCTACTGTATTAGAGATGCGCAAGTCTAATGGTAATCATACGATTATGAAAGTGGAGGCATTTAAGCCTGATGCAGAATTAGATGATGGAATTTTTACTGAATCATTCTTAATTCAACACGATTAATCAATATTATCTATGCCGGAATATTTTTAACTATTTATTATAAAAATAGTCAAATAATATTGGATACTATTATATGAACAATGAAACAAATACTAAACTAAAGAAAGAAGCACTTGGTTATCCTAACTGGGTATTAACTGATAGACAGATTTACGATCTTGAAATGATTTTGAATGGTGGCTTTTCACCTCTGTCAGGTTTTCTTTGTAAACAAGATTATGAATCCGTAGTAAACAACTTAAGGTTAGATGATGGATCGCTATGGCCAATCCCAATAAACCTGGATATTACTAATGAATTTTCCCAGTCAATAGATATTGGTAGTAAAATAACATTAAAAGATAAAGAAGGATTCTCATTAGCGATTATGGAAGTTTATGATATCTGGGAGCCTGATAGATCTAAAGAAGCAGAGTTGGTTTTTGGGACAACGGATGATAGTCATCCTGGTGTTGATTATTTATTAAATGATAGCAATCCTGTATATATCGGTGGGAAAGTAGAGTGTATCGATCTTCCACATCATTATGACTATCAACATTTAAGACACACACCAGAATCATTAAAACATAAATTCAGTGAGATGGGGTGGGGTAATATTGTTGCTTTTCAGACTAGGAACCCCCTTCATCGCGCGCATGTTGAAATGACTTTAAATGCGATTAAAGATTTGAATGCAAATCTATTAGTTCATCCGGTTGTAGGAATGACCAAGCCAGGCGATGTAGACCATTATACTAGAGTTCGTTGTTATGAGCATGTCTTAGAAAAATATCCTAATAATACTGCGATATTGAGTTTGATACCTCTGGCAATGCGTATGGGGGGGCCGAGAGAGGCTCTTTGGCATGCTATAATAAGAAAAAATTATGGCTGTACCCATTTAATCGTAGGTAGAGATCATGCTGGTCCAGGCAATGATAAAAACGGCAATCCATTTTATGGTCCATATGATGCGCAGGAAATTATAGAAAAGTATAAGAATGAAATAGGTATTCAAATGGTCCCTTTTAAATTTCTAGTTTATCTTCCTGATCAAGATATATACAAACCTATTGATGAGGTGCCGGAGGGGGTTGACTATAAAACGGTGTCAGGCTCTGAGTTACGTGAGTTATTAGATGTCGGGATGAATATTCCTGAATGGTTTACCTATAAAGAAGTGGCAGAAGAACTCCAAAGGTCAAGGCCTCAAAAAACTGAAAGAGGGGTCACTATTTTTTTCACAGGCCTATCTGGGTCAGGAAAGTCTACACTTGCGAATGGATTATTGATTAAACTCTTAGAAAATGGTAATCGACCTGTAACATTGTTAGATGGTGATATAGTTAGAACACATTTATCTAGTGAATTAGGTTTTTCAAAAGAGCATAGATCATTAAATGTAACACGAATTGGATATGTCGCTAGTGAGATAACTAAGAATAAGGGAATAGCCATATGTGCACCTATAGCACCTTATAAGAAAGATAGAAGGTATAATAGAAGGTTAATTTCAAAGTTAGGTGGCTATATTGAGGTTTATGTGTCAACCTCTTTGGAAAAATGTGAGGAGAGAGATGTTAAGGGTCTTTATAAGTTAGCTAGAGAGGGTATTGTTAAAGAGTTTACAGGAATCTCAGATCCTTACGAGGCTCCAGTTAACGCTGAAATTGTCATCGATTCAAGTGGCACTGCTCCTGAAAAATTAGTTGACCAAATATATAATAAGATTAAGGAATTAGGATATATTTAATCTTCTTTGAAAACTTTTATGCTGAAGAGACTATTTTTATATATTGTTTACCAATCTATTTTTTCCTCTTTAGTATTTTGTAATATTATTTTACCTGTAAATAATAGTATCCTAAACTATGTGCATGTTTTATTTGAGTGGGAGCAAGTCCCAGATGCTATAGAATATAGATTGCAAATATCCACTGATAATAATTTTAGCGCGATTGTTTCTGATACTGTTATCAGTTCTTTGGTTTTTATCGATAAAAATAATATTGAGTGGAGTAGTAACTATTTTTGGAGAATTAAACCAGTCTATATTGATCAAGAGGGTGAATGGTCTGGAGCAAGTACTTTTAGTACGGCTGCGAAGCGTTCGGATGCAACAGCTATTATTTATAATGATGAAGAGATTAGTGCTGGGTTAACAATCTTTGGATCGTTCTATAACTATTACAGTGCTATGATTGATAAAAATGGTAGGGAGGTATGGAATACTGGCGATAAGAATATTGTTTATTACAATTCTACTCCTTATCTAGATCTATTAGGTTGTTATTCAAATCCAGCACTTGAAAATAATTTACCTGGGATTGATTTTTCAATTGATAGTGATTTTATATGGGAAGAGCCAAATGAAGATTTTTTACACCATGACCTAATCAAACTTCCTAATGGAAATTACTTAGGGATTGTTGCTGTGAGTCAGTTAGGTCCTATACCTATCGGTTCTTGGACATCTACCTATCAAGAGTATGGATATGCGGCCAATGGTATCTCACTGGAATTCCCTTGGGTAGGTGATAGGCTTGTCGAGTGGGATAAAGACACCAAAGAAGAAGTCTGGAGCTGGAATGTGTTCGATTATTTTTCAATGGATGATTTTGACGCTATTGGTGGTACTTGGTTGCTAAGTTCCACAGGAAACCAGGAGTATGACTGGACTCATGTTAATGCAATGATATTCTCAGAAGAAGAGAGTTCTATTTACATTTCAACTAGACACCTATCAAGAATAACAAAAATTTCTTATCCAAGTGGCGAGGTAATATGGAATATGGGTCGCGATATGCCGTCTGGAGATGTCACCATAGGACATGATCTCGGGTTTAGTTTTCAACATGGCTTGCAGAGGCTTGCTAATGGGAATATTGTTACACTTGACAATGGAAATCTCAGTCAGGTATTTTTAAATACTGATGTGCCTATATCAAGAGCACTAGAGATATCTATAGATAATAATATCACTGATGTTGTATGGGAGTATTCTCTTCCTGAAAATTTATTTGGTTTTGCATCTGGGAATACTCAAAAACTTGATAATGGAAA